>DAIDLB010000029.1 GCA_027449725.1 Chlamydiota bacterium | reverse complement strand
AGATGGGGAGATCTGAATATACCTGACGGAGCGCGGTATAGTTACGTTCTCTCTTTGATAGCCCATTCAGAGATATTGCGCGTTTTGGAGTTAAACGAAGCTCCGATGAGAAGTAGATGTTTTCCGTAGCGGGAGTACTTTTCCAGATAGTTCTTATCCAGGATTTGTTGGAGGGCTTCTTTCGCTGACTGGTTGAGCTTAAATTCAAAAATATAGAGAGATTTTTCCAGTTCGACGACCAGATCAATTCGCCCCAGATTCGTCTTTTGCTCTGCATGAACTCGAATCCCCATCGCTTCTAACAGAGAAAGAAAAATTGCGTGATAAAAAGCTTCGTTGGTGTCCTGGAACAAATTATAGGGGATGTTAGCAAAAAACAGATTGATCAATTGGAAGAAGAGATCGACTTGACGCTTCTCCAGGTATCTTTTGCATTCCGCAGAAGCGAGAGTTGTTCGGCCGCTGTCCAATTTCACAAGATCATAGACGAGAGAATCAAAAAAGGCGCCTCTGACCTCTTTGTTCGGAAAGTCGAGTTGAAAAAGGTTCAAATCGGCGTCGTGTTTTTGGAACGTCAGATAGCCTGTTTGCCACATCAGCGCTTTTAGGCTCATGCTTTTCGAATTATAACTGTCCAGGAGTTCTTTTTCTGATGCCATGCAGCCGCTTAAGGGGAGCAATTCCTGCGGAGCCTCACGGATCAATTTGATGAGAAAGGAAGGCGTCCCTGTTCGAAACCAAAAACTGCCGAGTTCTTTAGCGATGAGAAAGTTGAGGGTCGAGTGAGGGTTATAGACCGTAGCGGAGCTTCTTCTCGAAAAGCGATACCCGTTGTACCATTCGCGCATCTGTTCGAGAGAGAGCCCTCTTTTCCGAATTTCTGAAAGATAGTCGGGGAAATAGTTGAGGATCTCCTCTTCCGTATATCCCAAAAAGGTTGCATATTCCTGTTGGGTTGTGATGTCTAGCAAATTATTAAAACCCGAGAATAGAGAAACCTGGGCAAACTTGCTTACCCCGGTGATAAAAACAAATTGCAAATAGGCGTCGAGTCCTTTTAAGGTTTCAAAGAGACTTTTCAAGAGTTCTCGATTCGCCTCTGCCACATCGTGGTTGTTCAATCGGTCAACAATCGGCTTGTCATATTCATCGACCAGGATGACTACCTTGCCGTCAAGAGAGAGGGCTTTTACGAGATTGGAAAAACCTTCTTTGAGAGATGGTGTTTCTATTGATTTGCCGGATTCTTTAGCAATCGTGTGGAAGGTTCTAAGCAAACTGTCGTGTAATTCCTGGCTATTGCTTGTTACGACTTGAGTAAAATCCAGGTGAATTACGGGGTGAGAATTCCAACCAAGAGGCAGCGAGTATATTTTATACCCTTTAAAAAGACTTTTTTTGCCTCTAAAAATTGCGCTTAACGTGCTAACCAAAAGCGATTTGCCAAATCTTCTGGGCCGAATGAGGAAGTAGTACTTGCCTGTCGTGATGAGGGTATGAATGAAGTCTGTTTTGTCGACATATACATAGCCGTCCTCAATGATCGTCTCTATTGTTTGAATCCCGACGGGGAGCTTCTTATTCATGAAAGGGATTGTAATCCAAAGAGATGTTTTTACGAAAAGAGATTCTAATACAGTACTTGCATGAGGAAGAGACCCTGAGGAGGGGCTGTGGGGCCGGCCTGTTTTCTGTCGCGGGTGGCGATGAGGGCGGGGAGGGAGTCAGGGGGGCGCTGCCCTTTGCCCACTTCGAGGAGGGTCCCTGTGAGGTTGCGGACCATCTTGTAGAGGAATCCGGTGCCTTCGAATTCGAGGCGGAGACCATTTTTTTCTTCGATGACGTCGAGGCGGCGGAGGGTGCGGATGGAGTCGTGGGCAGCGGTCCCTTTGTGTGCGGCGTTGGCGAATGCGGCGAAGTCGTGGGTGCCGATGAGGGTGCGGGCGGCGGCTTTGAGGGCGTCGAGGTCAAGAGGGCCGAAGAGGGGGGTTCGGTAGAGGCGCGTTGCGGGGTCGGGGGAGAGGGCGAGGTGGTAGTGGTAGATCTTGCCTGTCGCGCTATAGCGGGCGTGGAAGCCTTGGGGAACCTCGATAGCTTCGAGGATTCGGATGTCAGGGGGCAGGAGGGCGTTGACTGAGAGGCGGAGGCGGGATAAGGGAAGGGGGGAGTCGGTGCTGAAGTGAGCCGTCTGCCCTTCGGCGTGGACGCCGGCGTCGGTCCGCCCGGCCCCGGTCAGCTGGATCTTGTGGCGGAGGATCGTCTCGAGTGCGCGCTGGACAAGGGTTTGGATCGAGACGCCGTTCGGCTGTACCTGCCATCCGGAATAGCGCGTGCCGTCGTAGGCGAGGGTAAGTTTAATGAGGGCCATTTGCATATAGTATATACGCAAATGGCCGAGGGCGCAAGTGGTGTTAGGAGAGGTGCTTGTTGACGATCTTGACCATCTCGAACATATTCACGGTCTTCTTGCCGAGAACGCGGCTCAGCTTCTCGTCCGGGTTGATATTTCTTTTGTTTTTTGGGTCTTGCAGCTTTTTCGACTTGATGTAGGCCCAAAGTTTTTTCGTCACCTCGGTGCGCGGCATCGGACCTTTACCGATAACGGCAGCAAGATCTTCGCTTAACTTCATCGGCTGCATGAATTTAGATGATTTTTGCTTGGTTGCCATAAGTTCTCCTCATAAGGGCTCGATAGGTTTTGCTCAAAACAAACCTTTTATCGCTATGGCTATTTCGCTGTCAAAATAAATCTAAGGAAATTGCGAATTTGCTCAAAAGATCGCTCGGTTTCAATCAAAAACTTGTCGTCGATGCGAAGATCGTGGTATAGAGTTATAACATGCGAAAACCGAGTGATTGCGAAATTGAAGCGCTGGCCTCGCAGCTCAGGGAGGCCAGGTCGGCAGGCGAGCGGATCGCGATTTTAGACCGATCCCCGGAGGTGCGGGAGTTTCCTCTGCCCGGATTGGACTCGAGCGGCGAGGCGGCCGTCAAGCAGTTGGTCGCGCTGGGGCAGATGCCGGAGAGTCTCTCCGGCGTATTAGAGTCGGCGGCTCTTTTGGCCGATGCCGACAACTTTTATCGAGAGATGGGAGGGCTTGCAGGCTATCAGATGCATGTGCGGCGCCTCCTCCAAAAAAAGTCGGACGACAGAGGCGGGGCAGAGTTTCATTCCCCCTCTTTTATCGACATCTCCCGCTGGAGCTCCGAGGTCGAAGCGGCCGTGGAAGCGGGGATTGCCTCGATGCCGGAGCTCTGCGAACTCTACCCTCTCGGCGGCGCGGCGGACCGGCTCCATCTCGTCGACGAGATGACCGGCAGCGATTTGCCGGCCGCCAAGCTCCGCTTTGCCGGAAAGACGCTGCTCGAGAGGCTCCTTTGCGATCTGGAGAGCCGCGAGAGGCTCTACTTCCAGCGGACGGGAAAGAAGATCTGTACGCCCGTGGCGATCATGACCTCTCACGAGAAAAACAACCGGACGCATGTCGAAGAGATTTTGGAGTCGAGCCGGTGGTTCGGCCGCCCGAGAGAGAGGTTTTTCCTCTTCGTCCAGCCTCTCGTTCCCGTAGTCGATGAGCAGGGCGATTGGATTTGGGGCGACGATGGCAAGCCCGTGATGAAGCCGGGCGGCCACGGCGCAATCTGGAAGCTGGCCATAGACAACGGCGTCTTCAATTGGTTTAGATCTTTTGGCGCCAAAGCCGCCCTGATCCGGCAGATCAACAACCCGCTGGCCGGTCTAGACTACGGCCTCCTGGCGTTTACCGGTCTCGGCGCTTCGAGAGGCATGTCGTTCGGGTTTGCCTCCTGTCCAAGAGCTTGCCGGGCGGCGGAGGGCGTCAACGTAGTTGTCGAGCGGAAAGAAAAAGAGGGGTATCTCTACAACCTCTCCAACATCGAATACTGCGACTTCGAAAAATACGGCATCCAGGATGCCCCCATCCGCGAAGGGGAGCCGTTCTCCCGCTTCACCTCGAATACGAACATCCTCTTCGGCAATCTCGACGCCCTGGAGAACGCGGTCAAGCTCTGCCCGTTTCCCGGCCTCCTCATGAACCTGAAAGAAGATTCGAGCGGCCGCTTTGCAGGGCGCCTCGAGTCGACGATGCAGAATATCGCCGACGTATTCGTCGAGAAAAAGGAAAAGCCCCTCGAAGAAAAGCGGCTTGAGAAAACCTTCATCACCTACAATGCGCGCTCGAAGACGATCTCCACCGCAAAAAAAGCCTACATCGCCGGCAGATCCCTCAACGAGACGCCGGAAAAATGCTTTTACGACCTGATGTGCGCCGCCCGCGATCTACTCCAAAACCACTGCGGCATCCATCTGTCGGAGGAGCGCTCGCTCGAAGAGACGCTCCAATCCCATCCAACCTTCGTCTTCCTCTTCCACCCCAACCTCGGGCCCCTCTTCAAAATCATCGGAAAAAAAATCCGCGGCGGCTCTCTCGCCGACGGCAGTGAACTCCTCCTCGAGATCTCGGAGGCGACGATTGAAAATCTCGTTCTCGATGGAAGCCTGCAGATCAGGGCGGAAGAAGGCGCCTCTTGCATACTCAGAAATTGCACCGTTGAAAACCAAGGCGTAGACTGGGAGCGCTCCAAGCCGTTTTGGAAAGGGGACTACAGCCGCAACGAAACGGTGCGGATCGATCTCGGGAAGGGCGCGCAACTCTACGCAGAAAATGTCTGCTTCTCGGGGGATCGCCATTTCGTCGTCCCAGACGGAGAGGTCTTACGAGTATAACGTCTTTGGGGACTCCGTCCCCAAGCCCCTGCTAAGGGGGC
>DAIDLB010000028.1 GCA_027449725.1 Chlamydiota bacterium | reverse complement strand
CCCGCCTCTAAAATCACGGCGCAGATCTTTTTGCCCTCCATGAAAAAGGAAGCAGAAATGACGTCGAGAATTCTCTCGGTCTACATCCTCCACACGCATTACTTTTCAGGGACGACTAAATCAGGAAAGGAAACGGGGTATCTTGAATCGGAGATTTGCACTACAACGCTCAAACGGATGCTCGATGCCTATCCGAGATTTCTCGCCGAGCACCCTGAAATTGTGGCCCAAGTCAAAAAGGCATTAGCTTCTTGCCACAGAGCTGGAATTGCGCATCTGGATGCCGGCAAGGAAAATATCCTTCTCATGCAAACCCCCGATGGCCGTTTCGTGGCCAAACTGGCCGATTTCGGCTCAGCCCAAGAACTCGAGCAAGATTTTTTCGATGGCCACAGCAACCAGGACGAAGACGATGGCTACCTAAGCAGCCTGGAACTCGATTGGCGCATTTCTTGCCAACAACCGCGGCAGCTTTAAGGTCTTCGCCTTCAGAGAGTGTCTTCAAATTAAGGGTTCTTTTGAGATTCTTTTTGCGGGGGTTATATACCCGTTCCTCCTCAGCGGTATCCAAGCGTAAAGCGATTAAAAGCCTCCCAGATCGAAGCGCTATATAGCTTATAGACTTTCTGGTCGATTTATTATCAATGATTTGCGTTGAAACAAGCGAAGATCTGTAGTCCTTGTGTTTTTGTTTTGATCTTTTTATTTTCTTTACAAATTATTTAAAATAATGTATGCTTATTAAAAATAAAAATGGTTTTTGTGAGTATTTCAAGTTCTTTAACGTGCTCCGTTTCGCACTCGACTTCCCGAAAGGTGTTGGACCTTTCGCAAACAGCTTCTTTGGTTCGTGAACCGGGCCATATTTGCGCGCAAGTTGATGAGGAAATTACCAAGGTAAAGATGGATGTTCGGATTGCTATGACTTATCAACGGTTCTTGTTGGAAGAGCAGATGGGGATTCAAACAACTAGAAATAAAACCATTTATAATGGATCAGTTGCTCATTGCAAACATCGTTGTGAAGCGGCGCACGCAAGTTTATCGCCGAATTTATACGGTAAGGATTTAATAAATAGCACGACAAATTATCTGAGGAATTCGACATTCGAAAATTCTGTCAGTTCCAATCGGGTTGATAGCTATGTGGAGAAGACACTAAGAGGCTTGGAAGACAACCTTGCTCAGGCTTGCTCAGCGAAGGAAATTACCTCAGAAGAGGCGATGACGATCTTTTTGGAAGAATATATTCATGTTTTGACGCCATATCAAGAAGAGCTCGGAACAACTCTAGTAGAATTTAAGCTTTTCCTGGAATTGGAGACGACTCTGAAAAAATTGAATGCTGGTCAGGAAATTCAATATGATTTGTTTGTTGGCCAAGTGCGAAAGTTGATTTCTTTGAAGAATGATTTATTGGCAAAAAAGGGAATTGGAATTGCTTTAGGTAAGGTTGTTTCTTCCTTTCATTCTAAGAGAGACTGGGCGCTTTTAGAGATCTTGATTGCAAACGACAATCGGGATCAAATACTAAATGATTTTGAGCGTTTCAGGAATGTTTGGAAAAAGGCACCAAAAAAAATAAACAGTGAACTGATTGAGACCGATTTAGCTAATCGGTCTAAGGAAGTTCAGGTGCAGTTGGAAGAAGTAACTAAATTCAGAGAAAATGTTTTCGACTTATTAGAGCTGTATTACGGTCTTAAAAATCCAGCAAGTGGAGAAAGACGGATGCCGAATCAAGAAGAGTTGAAAATACAGCTTACACATCAATTTTTTTAAACATGGCGTAATGCGGCCGTGATCAGACGGCCGAGGTCTTTTTCCTCTTCGTGGTCCTTGATGGCTTTTGTCACAGCCTTATCGGCATCCATCGCGTGATACCCGAGATGGATGAGGGCGTTGACGGCGTCGCCGGCAATTCCTTCTTGCGGCGGAGCGAGGGGCGAGGGCGATTTTTGGACGCCTTTGAACTTGTCTCGCATCTCAATGATGAGGCGCTCGGCGGTTTTTTTTCCGATGCCGGGGAGTTTACTGAGGAGGCGAGAGTCTGCGGCGGAGATCGCTTTTTGGAAGGAGGCGATGTCCATGTGTCCGATGATGCCGGCGGCTGTTTTGGGGCCTACGCCGGAGATGCTGATGAGGATTTCGAAGAGGTCGCGCTCTTCTTTATGGGTGAAGGCGTAGAGGGTGTGGGCGTCTTCGCGGATGATGAGGGAGAGGAAGAGGCGGATGGGCGAGCCTTCTACGGGGAGGCGTGTGTAGGTGCTAAGCGGGATGGAGAGACGGTACGAAAGGCCGCTGCAGTCTATGATGGCGATGTTAGGGTTTTTTTCTTGAAGAGTGCCTCGGATCGATTCATACATAATCTTGTTCCTTCTGATTGAATGTGGCAGATGGCGAGCGCGAGGGCGTCTGCGGCATCTTCCGGTTCGGGTGGGGTGGGTAGGCGGAGGAGGGTTTGGATCATCTTTTGCACCTGCCATTTGCTCGCCCGTCCGCTGCCGGAGATAGCGAGCTTGGCCCTTGTCGGCGGGTATTCGAAGATTGGGACCCCGCGGCGGGCCGCGGCGAGGATCGCCATCCCTTTGGCCATGCCGAGTTTCAGCGCGCTCTGGGCGTTCTTGAGGACGAATTGCGATTCGATGGAGAGGACGTCGGGGCAGTGACGGTCGATGAGGGTTTCGAGCGATTCGAAGAGGATCCGGTAGCGCTCGGGAAGAGGGAGTGTAGGTGGGGGCCGGATGCAGCCATAGTCGAGCGGATGGAGTCCGGAGTCTTTTTTACAGACAAGCCCATAGCCGGTGATGCGCGTACCTGGATCGATGCCTAAGACGATCATGAAACCTCTTCGTTTCAAACATACTCGAGGAGAGGGAAATTAGAGAAGCGTTTTGCCGGGCTGTCCGGCTACTTCCCGAACGAGGCGTGGCACGCCGTAGCCGGCCAGCCGATGGTGGACGTAGGCGAGAAGTTCGCGGCCCCGCTCTATGGACACTTCGAAGTGGGCGCTCCCCGCGACGCGGTCGAGGAGGTGGAGGTAATAGGGAAGGATGCCGGCGTCGACGAGAGTTTGGCAGAGGGAGAAGAGCGTCTCTTCGGTGTCATTGACTCCTTTGAGGAGGACGGATTGGTTGAGAAGGGGGATTCCGAGCTTTCCGATGCTCTGCAGCGCGGCGAGAACGTCGGCGTCGAGCTCGCGCGGATGGTTGCAGTGGATGATGAAAACGATCTGTTGTGGATGGGTGCGGAAGAGCTGGAGCAAACCGGCGTCGATCCGTTCGGGGATGCCGACCGGAAAGCGGGTGTGAAACCGGATCCGCTTGACGTGGACGCAGGCGGCGAGCTGGGAAAAGAGTGACTCGAGAGCTTCGTTGGAGAGAGAGAGGGGATCGCCTCCGCTTAAAATGATCTCTTTGAGCGACGTGTCTTGTCGGATTGTTTCAATCTCCTGTTCGCACCCGATGTCGCCCGTGTCATAGGGAAAATTTTGGCGGAAGCAGTAGCGGCAGTGCATTGCGCAGGCCTTGGTCGGCATGAGAAGCGCCCGCCCCTCGTATTTATGGAGCAGTTTTTGACATTTCCTGGCTGAGAGGTCTCCGACCGGATCGAGCTCAAAGCCGGGGGAAGGTTCGCGCTCGGATTGGAGCGGCACGAATTGACGCAGGATGGGATCGTCGAGCGTTCCTTTCTCGATTTTTTGAGCCAGGCGGCGCGGCAGGTTCAGGGCGAAACGGGGTTTTTCCCAAAGCGCCTCCCTTTGGCCATCGGAGAGCGCAAGAAAGTCGGCGCGTTCCTGGAGGCGCGTAAAATTATTTCTTTGAATTTTACGCCAGCGCGGGATAGGACGA
>DAIDLB010000027.1 GCA_027449725.1 Chlamydiota bacterium | reverse complement strand
GCCAAAAAAGGAGAGGCTCTCCTGCAGCTCCTCGAACATCCCGCGGTCGAAAATTTTCGGGCGGCGCTGAAAAAGACCGGCCAGCGAGCTGCGCATCTCCCCTGCCCTCTTCTCTTCGGTCAGGCGGCGGACAACCCCTTGCATTTCTTCAAACGCAGACAAATGCTGATTTTCGGAAAAAAAGAGCGCCTGATCGTCTAAAGAGAGCGCATGGTGCGTGAGAAAGCGGCGGGCTTTGACGACTGTGAGAAGAGTCGTCTGCAACTCTTCAACAAAGGAGGAAAGCCTTTCTTGGATTAAAACGGCTTCTTCCGGATCGGAAGCCTTGATCCACCGCTCGATCAACACAAATTCTTTAGTCGACCCGGGATAGAAATAAAAGCTGAGGGTCCTGGCTCCGACGAGGTCGATGATTTTTCCCGAAATGAACTGCCGGGAGAGCGCATCGGACAGATACCGGCCGATCCCATGGGTAAACTCCGCCGCGCTGAGAAGGACGATCCTAAACGCATTTCCCCCTTCCCTCAAAGGAGCGTATTCAATCAGGGGAAGGCAAAGGTTCGGATCCTTCCGACGAGTCAAAAGATCTTTAGGCACCATCCGATCGAGAAGTTCTTCCACAGAACGGACGAAACTTTGGCAATGCGGATCTTCAGCCGTATCAAAAGCAGGATAAATCTTCATAGAACTACCAAAAAAAGTTTGCAGGATACGAGAGATTTTCTCTAGAATATTTGGTCAAATCCTTCGAGGAGGAACTTGCATGATTAAAATGTGGGTATGCATTATGACGCTTTTCTCTACTTTATTTGCTTCGCCATCAAATACATCCTTACATCTTAACATTGGGGGGGAGCCCGACACCCTCGATCCGAGGATCAGCAACAACATCAACGCCGCCTTTGTAATCGGGATGCTCTTCCAGGGACTGACGCAGGTAGACAAGGATGGAAACATTGCCTTGCTGCTGGCCGAGAAAGTCGATAAATCGGAAGACGGCAAGACATACACCTTCCACCTCAGGAAGACGAAGTGGTCGGACGGAACCGACCTGACCGCCTCCGATTTTGTCTATGCCTGGAGATCGGTGCTCGATCCAAAGACGATGGCCCCCTGCGCCAACATCCTCTACCCCTTGAAAAACGCTGAGAAAGCGTCCAAAAACGAACTGCCCCTGGACACGATCGGCGTAAAGGCGGCCGGCCCCCACACCCTCGTCGTAGAGCTGGAACAACCCGTCCCCTTTTTCCTCGACCTGGTCGCGGCAACAGTCTTCTATCCCATCCCCAAACACATTGCAGAGAAAAACGGGAACTGGGGCCGGATGGACGGAATCGTGGGGAACGGCCCCTTTATGCTCCACTCCTGGATTCATGACAATTCGATTGCCGTAAAGAAAAATCCACAATACTGGGATGCCGGCTCCGTCCAAGTCGAAAAAATCGATATCTCGATGATCGTCAATGAGACGACGGCGCTCCGCCTCTTCCAACAGGGAAAGCTCGACTGGATCGGCGGCGATTTTTCTCCCCTCCCCCTAAATGCCCTTCCCGAACTGAAAGCGACTCACAAGCTCGGGTCGATGGCCTATGGCGGGACCCGCTATTGCGCCCTCAACATCCATACGTTTCCCTTCAACAACGCCTCGCTCCGAAAAGCATTTTCGATCGCAGCCAACAGAAAGCAGCTGATCGATCATGTCGCCTTCCCGGACGACGAAGCGGCGACGAATGTCGTTGCCTCCGCCTTCAAGCACAAGCAAAAACACTCCCTCTTCCCCGACGGCGATAAAGAACTGGCGAAAAGCTATCTGGAAACAGCCCTGAAAGAGCTGAACCTGAAACCTGAAGAGCTCAAGATCACCCTGATCTATGAAAATACGGAGCAGGGAAGTCAGATTGCGCAAGTGCTCCAGCAGCAATGGCTCGAAACGCTCGGGATCACAGTGTCCCTCGAGGGCCTCGAGCTGAAAACGCTGACGGCGGCGCTCCGCAAGCGCGACTTCCAGATGGGGCTGATCTACTGGATGGTTCACTACAACAGTCCGATGGACATCTTCGACCGCTACCGATCGCACGACCTGATCAAGAACTACCCAGGCTGGGAAAATCCGGAGTATACGAAGCTGCTCGACCTCTACTACCTCGAGGGGAAAGAGGAGCATCTGGCCAAAGCGGAGAAATTGTTCCTCGACGACATGCCGGTCATCCCGCTCTTTCACTTCAGCAGGCCCTATCTCAGCAGCCCCGCCCTGAAAGGATTCGATGTCACGCCCATCGGCGACATCTTCTTCACCCACGCAACAAAGGACTCTTAAGGACTCCGCCCTTAAAAACCCGCAAAA
>DAIDLB010000026.1 GCA_027449725.1 Chlamydiota bacterium | reverse complement strand
GTATTCTTTGAGAGTGCTCATGTCTTGCTGGAGGGCGGTGAGGTTAGCCTCAGAAGGGTCTTGGGAGAATTTCTCGTAGTCGATGGAGACGACTTCGCCCTGTTTTTGAACGCCGGAGATTTTGAGTTCTTGGACATTGGCTTTGATGAGGGTCATCTGCTGTTTCATGACCTCATCGAAGTGGGCTTTTTCTTCCGGGCTGGCTGCGGTGTAGCTGGAGAGCGCCTGGTCGAACTTGGCGATATTGCCTTGCAATTCGGTGCGGTAGGTTTGTTCTGTGGGCTGCGGGACTTGCCCGCCTTCGCCGATTTTCGTCATGTTACAACTCCCTGGTGTCTTGTTCTATTCTTAGAGCATGCTCCATCATTCGGTTGGCTTCGGAGAGGCACATCGCGCCTGCGAGGAATCGCCGGACGTCGGAGAAGATGCGCTCGAATTCTTTTGAGAGAGTGCCGCCGATTTCTTTAGAAACGGCTTCGAGAGAGGCCATTTCGGCCAGGATCTTGTCTTGGACGAGGGCGAGACGAGTGTAGGGAGTAGCGCGGATCTGCTCCCAGAGTTTGGCCCAGTTCGTCCGGAGGTGGTTGTGGAGGTCTCTTTGTTCCATAATCCCCTTCCATGGCAGAAAGGAGATTATTTTACGAGAAAACCGTCATGATAGAAAAAATTAGAACCATTCTCCGATAAATGCAGGCTTTGCAGTGGCTGCCGTCTTCGAAGCAAGTTTTTTTATTTCTGTTCCCATCTCATTCATAAGACAAAATCCAGCTCCAACCATAAAAGCGGAATAACCCATAAGATCATAGTCAGCAGATGAATAACCATTTTCGAAAGACCAAAGCCCATGCAGAACAGCTACAAAACCACCAAAATGCAGAAGATGTACAACACCTTTCTGAAATTGAGGATTTGAGTTTAATTGCAATCCACTATCTTGAATATTTCTGATCGATATAAAAACCTCTTTTTAACTGTCTTTACCAAAGAGCTTATCAAACTGGTTTTTTTGCAAATCAAAAAAAACTCAACTTAAAACCTTAAAAAGAAAAGTCTATAGATATCTCGATTTTGTACATTTTTGATCCTCGATTTCTTCAGCTTGACAGAAAAACCATAACACCATCTGAACCAATTTCTTATCAAACTCTCGGTCAAAAATGCACAAAGTCGAGTTTAATGATTATTACACCAAACACCTACATTTAACTGCCTTTTAAATTATATTGTCACTATAATAAAAACAAACAATTTCACACTAAAACGAGGCTATTATGTCATCACCTTTAAATGAAAATTTTAATTTAACCTATACATCATTTTCGCCTATGCTCTCCGAACCTCAAGAATTTGTTGGAGACCCGGATAGTTTAGAAGGGATAATCAGGAAGTATGCATCGGAATCTTCTTCATCCTCATCCGAATTGCGCAGCGTAAAGAAGGTACGGGCGTCCGTTCAACTCCCACCGGCCCCCAAAATCATGAATGCCGTACAGCATACGTTCAGTCGCCAGCCGGCGTCGGACGAAGACAGGCCGGTCGGTCTCTCCGAGGAAGAAGATGTTCCGGTTGGAATGTCAGAGCAGCAAGACTATGACGACCTTCCTATCGGGACAGAGGAGTTTAATTGGAGCATATCCATTGACGAGCCTAAAAATGAACAAACAGACTTGACTTTGGAACAAATCGCTAAGTTACTCTCAGAGTTTACGACCGGAAAAGAGACCGAGCTGGAATTTATCATGAGTCTTTTTAGCAAAACCCAGCCGCAGCAGGTGCTATTTGCCGCTGCAATCTCCAATGCGTATTCTTTCATTCCAACGATCCTTCGGGTAGACCACCGCCTGATTGCTGCGGTGGACCAAAACGGAAATACCGCTCTGCATATAGCCATCGCACATCATTCCGTCGGTGCAATCGTTCAGCTGCTCGATATTGGCGCCAATCTGTTCACAGCCAATAAAATGGGCGTCTTGGCTTATGAAATGATGAAGCACGAGAAGATGTTTGATGCGATGAGACAATTTCGAGAGCTATCGCCACAGCATTAATTTTTAGGTTATGAAGGCATCTTGGATGTGCTGAACCAGATGGGAGAGTGAAATCTGGTTCAGGGTGAATTTCGACACCGCCTCCTCTTCCAGGCGGGCGATGCGAGGGCGCCGTCTAAGGCAGACGGCCCTCTGCACAAGATGAAGCAGGAAGGCGTTGCAGCTGTATTCTTTCGCGATCAGGCGATTGAGCTTTTTGAATCCGGCGATAGCATCGGGGTCCTGTAGATAGATGCCAATTTTTTCCGCTATTTCGAGGAGGGGGAGCTTTTCTTCCGACTGGATGGAGAGCTCGTCGACCCACTCGCCCTCTTCCGGCTTGCATTGCTGCTCATAGACTTTTGTGAAGAGGCGGAGGATGTTGACGGTAGAGCGGTGGGCGGCGATCCTGTTTTCTGCCAGCGCAACCAAATCTTTGATGAAAGATTGAGGAAGAGTTGCGGGGTCGTAGAAAAAGCCTTTATTCGCTGCGACGGCGTCAGCAAATCCGTCGATGCCGGAGGCGGCGGTAAAATCTTCGCTTAGGAGGAGGCTGCGGCAGAGATCTGCTTCAGAGGTGAAGATCCGAACGCGCTTGCCTGACGGGCTGATCTCAAGGACGCTCGTTTTCGAGCCAAGCTCGAGGGTAATCGTAGCGATCCCGTAGCTCCTTTCCAAAATGGGTTGATTGGCAATGAGGCGCTCCTGAATGTAGGCGAGGAGAGCTTGGTCGCACGAAAGGCAGAGTTCGATCTCTTTGCCGTCCCACTCCAGCGACTTGAAGAGGGCATGGAGGTAGACGAAGACGCCGGATTGGCTGGCGAGGTCAGCAAAGAAAAACCGCCTTTCCTTTCCCATCTCATGGAGCTCCGGCGCCTTCTCAAAATCGATCGGCGCCG
>DAIDLB010000025.1 GCA_027449725.1 Chlamydiota bacterium | reverse complement strand
CATCTTGCTCTGGAACCCGATGTGTATTTTAGAGAGCAAAAGCTTTCCGGCAAAAGAAGATGGACGATCCTTTTGGCTCCGTCTAAGTTTCTGAATAGGGAACCCAATCTTATTGCCAATCGTTTTTTACTCGAATGCTGGAGAGAGCATTTTTTTGTCATTTCATCTGATATCCTTTCTTTTGTTTTAGCTCCGATTCTCAAGTCGCCTATACTAAATTATATGCCAGCTTACTTTACTCTTCCCCATCATCCAGGATTTGACGAGGAAAAGGATGTAAATACGCTTTATAAGCGCTACAACGACAGATATTCGTTAGGTCGGTACGAACCTATTATTCGACTGAAGCGATCGGATTTGCAAAGGGGGAAGGCTATTTTAAAAAGCCTTGGTGTGCCCGAAGGAGCTTGGTATGCTTGTTTTCATTGTAGAGAGCGAGGGTATAAAACCGAAGATAGTGAAAGATGGGCATCGTGCAGAAATGCAACGATCGCTCATGTCGAGATGGCCTTAAAAGAGATCATTGCAAGAGGAGGGTGGTGTATTCGTATGGGGTCTCCGCAAATTGCCCCCCTGCCGTTCAATTTGAAGCAACACGAGCGGATTATTGACTATCCACATACGAATCTGCGCAGTGATTTTATGGATATCTTTCTTGCGGCTACGTGTCGATTTTTTTTGGGAAATAACAGTGGGATTGCAATGACAGCGAGCGTTTTGGGAACTCCCTGTATTTGGGCAAATGTTGTTCCTTTGGGAACCCGTTCCTATTTTCCGATGGATTTTAATATCTATAAATTAATGAAATCTAAAATTACTAACCAAATTCTCTCTCTCTGCGAATCTTTTCGAGCTGAGCTATGTTATTCGATTTCAAATTATGATTACGAAAAAAGTCAGATTGATCTTATTGAAAACTCCCCTGAAGAAATTTATGAAGTAACAAAAGAGATGCTGGATAGGCTGGATCACTGTCAAACAATGCTTGGGGACGAAGAGGAACTTCAACGTCGATTTTTAGAGTTGCTGGATCATGATAGTTTGCACCGCCGTGCTCCGGCAAGAGTTGGAACTGCATTTTTACGGAAATATTTGCCGTGTTCAAATCTTGGATTTGAGAAGGTGTCTACAAAGTGAGGTGCAGTTGATTTTCGGGTTCTTTTGAGTCGCTTTTCGATTCTTTTTACGGGGGGAAGTATCGACAGAAGTATACAACCCCCGCAAAAAGAGCCCGAAAATCGACAGATCCACAGTTTGTAGAGACCCTCTGAGGCGTGACCCTTTTGAGTTGTCAAAAATTACCTTCTATGTGACTCTCTTTTTCGTGTGATTTAACTCTTAGGGTATTTTGTTCTTATGGGTTTTTTTTTTCGATCTCCCGTATGGAAACTATTCTTAGGTCACAAAAATTCCAACTGTAAATTTTTGGCCTTGATTTTTGTATTTGATCTTTTTGTTGCTTTCCTTGAAGGAGGTTCTTTTGCCTTTATTTATCAGGGATTTTCTGCGCTTGAGTCGAAAGGAGCTGAATCCTTTCCTCTTCTTTCCTATTTTGATCCTTCTTCTTTTGGCTTTGCTCTTACCCAAATGCAGCTGTTTTGCTATTATGTACTTTTGGCTGTTGGATTTCAGGTTTTTCGTGGAGCTTGCGGTTTTTTAGCGTCCTATGGCAATTCTCTTTTTTCTCTTCATGTACAGACCAAAGCACAACAGCAAGTGTTTCTCCATATTTTTCGATTTAGTTTCCCTTTTGTATCTCGATATAAAATTGGAGATCTTAGTGAATACGCGAAAATTCCGTCTGTGATTGTGCCGAGCCTTTTTGGAAATCTAAATGATCTATGTATATCAGCCTTCATGTGTCTTGGACTGATGGGGATGCTGTTCTGGATTTCTCCAATGCTAGCGCTTCTTACGTTGACCTTGTTTTTTCTTTTTGCCCTTTCTCAAAAATCAATCGTAAAAAAGGTTACTTTTTATTCTTTGAAGTTAACAGGATCTCTTTTTGAATTAAATCACCAGACCACTCAATTGCTGCAAGGTTTAAGGCCTATTCATCTTTTTCAGCGAAAGAATTTTATTTTAAAAAAAATCGATTTGGTCCTGAAGGATATTTTTCAAAGTTCACGAAAAGCAAATTTTTGGAATAACCTTATTCCGTCGATCAATGAAACTGTAAATGTATTGCTGGTTGGGGCAATTTTGATTCTTGGTTCCATTTTATTGGTTCGATCGGGAGAGACGGCATTATCCAGTTTGCTGACTTACATAGCTTTAACATATCGTTTGGCGACTCGCATGCAGATTTTTATGAGATCTGTGGGTACCATCGGATTGCACTACGGGCCTCTGGCCCGTCTAAACGATTTTTTGGAAGAGGACGGTAAGGAATTTGACTCTAGTGGTGTACTGGAGCTGAAGGGATGGGAAACTGGTATTGCGTTTCGTAGCGTTTCATTCCAGTATCCCAAAACGAAAATGCCTGCTCTCGAGAATGTCACTTTTTCGATTCCTAAAGGAGGTTCGACGGCGATAATCGGTCTTTCCGGTGCTGGAAAATCCTCTCTTTTGGATTTAATTTTAGGCTTATATCAACCTTCTTTTGGCGAAATCCTGGTCGATTCTCAGCCGCTCAGTTCCTATTCTCATGAAAGCTGGAGGAAACGAATCGGAATCGTGAGCCAAGATACATTTATATTTAATGGTACAATTGAGGAAAATATTCGATTTGGTCATCTTGAAGCGGATTTTCAGCAAGTAAGAGAAGCTGCGACGTTTGCGGGAGCTGCTGAGTTTATTGAGCAGCTGCATGACGGTTATGAGACCTGTGTAGGCGAACGTGGGCATAAACTATCTGGCGGAGAAAGACAAAGACTTGCTTTGGCAAGAGCTCTTCTTCGGAATCCCGAGATACTGGTGTTAGACGAAGCCACGAGCAACCTGGATAGCTATTCAGAACATCGGATTCAGCAGTCTCTTGAAAGTTTGGATAAGACAAAAACCTTAATCATTGTAGCTCATCGTCTTTCAACGATTATAAAAGCGGATCAAATTATCGTTTTGGAGCAAGGCAAAATAATAGAGCGGGGGACTCATGAGGCCTTGTTGCTGCAAAATGGAAGATATGCAAAACTTTGGCGCTTGCAGTCTGGAGAATTAGTTTTAAAATCAGGAGAGACTAGGTCCTTATGAAAAAGGTACTTGTAATCGGCAGCAATTCTTTTTCAGGCAGTGATTTTATCGACTTGCTTTTGGAAAAGGGAGAATATGAAGTTGTCGGAATTAGCCGATCGTCTGAAAAAAGCGCCCTATTTCTTCCATATAAAAGGACGGAATCGCCTCATTTTCGGTTTTATCAGATCGATTTGAATCGGAATTTTTCTCTTTTGAAGCTCCTTTTGGGTGAATTTCGGCCGGAGTATATCGTCAATTTCGCCGCTCAAAGCGAGGTGGCTCCAAGCTGGGAGAATCCCCATGACTGGTTTCAAACAAATGCCGTAGCGCTGACTCAGCTGGCCGATCTCATTAAGGACGTTTCCTATCTAAAGCGTTATGTTCATATTTCGTCTCCTGAAGTTTATGGAACTTGTGTGGGGAATGTCAAAGAAGACGCTCCGTTGAATCCAAGTACGCCTTATGCGGCATCAAAAGCTGCAGGTGACTTATCGCTTTTTGCTTTTGAAAAAAATTTCCCTTTTCCGTTAAGCGTTGTGAGAGCTACTAACGTCTATGGAGCGCACCAGCAATTATTTAAGATCATTCCGAGATCTGCCATTTTTATCAAACTTGGCAAGTGTATCGAATTGCATGGCGGCGGCCATGCGGTGAAGTCCTATATTCATATTCGCGATGTTTCTTATGGAGAACTCGCTGTCATGGAAGGGGGGCGCAAAGGTGAAATTTACCATTTTTCTCCAGACAAAGGGATTGCGGTGCGCGAGGTCGTACATGCGATTTGTGAAAAAATGGGGGTTGCGTTTTCGAAAGCGGTAGTAGAAACCGCAGAGAGGCTGGGACAAGATAAGGCCTATGTGATCGATTCGTCCAAAGCGCGTTCAGAGTTCGGGTGGAAACCGCGGATCGAGCTTGCCGAAGGAATTGGGCAAACGGTTTCATGGGTAGATCAACAATTTAATCTGATTGCGCAGGAACCGCTACAATACATCCACAAGGCTTAGATGAACGCGAACCTTTTTGAAGTTGCCAGAGCGATCCGATATCAAGTGGTCAGGATGTCGAAAAATGGACATGCTCCTCATCTCGGCTCTTCCCTCTCTTGTGTCGATTTGATTGTTGCGGCTTACGAATCATTTCTTCGAATCGAACCGAAATGTCCTTTAGATCCCTTGAGGGATCGATTCATTCTCAGCAAGGGCCATGCTGTCAGCGCTTTATATGCGATGCTTGCACATAAGGGGTTTTTCCCGGCAAAGGATTTGGCGAATTTTAATCTGGACGGGGGAAATCTTCCCGAGCATCCGATTCCAGGCTGCGTGCCCGGGATTGAAATGGCAACGGGATCCTTGGGGCATGGATTATCCGTTGGCATTGGAATGGCGTTAGCGGCCCGAATTTTGGAGAGGCCTTATTGTGTGATGGCATTGCTCAGCGATGGCGAGTGCAATGAAGGATCTGTTTGGGAAGCGGCCCTTTTTGCGCCCGCTAAAAATCTCGATAATCTCATTGCGATTGTTGATTTTAACAAATGGCAGGCGACAGGCCGCTCAAGCGAGGTGATGATGCTCTCTCCCCTCAAAGAAAAATGGGAGGCTTTTGGGTGGGAAACATTTGAGATCGACGGACATAATTTTGAGGAGATCCTCTCTGTTTATGCAAACCTTAGGACGGCAAATGGAAAGCCCAAAGCGATCATTGCCCATACGGTTAAGGGAAAGGGGGTCTCTTTTATGGAAGATGACAATAACTGGCATTACCGGATACCGAACGACGAAGAGATGCTTAGGGTGAAACAAGAGCTGGGGGTTTGCGAATGAGAAATGCCTTTGCCGATGAGATCGTCAAATTGGCTGCATCAGATCCGCGCATTGTCCTTCTTTCAGGAGACATTGGGAATCGTCTATTTGATCCGTACAAAAAGCAGTTTCCCGGCCGCTTTTATAATTGCGGAGTAGCCGAGGCGAACATGGCCAGCGTTGCGGCAGGAATGGCCCTATGCGGCCTTCGTCCCGTCACCTATACGATCGCTCCTTTCAACACAACCCGCTGTTTAGAGCAAATCCGAAACGACATTTGCTACCACAAAGCTCCGGTATTGATCGTAGGCACGGGAGCGGGACTTTCTTATGCCTCTTTAGGATGCACCCATCATTCCTGCGAAGACATCTCGTTTTTGAGAAGTATCCCGAACATGTCTGTCCTATGCCCTGCAGATGCGATGGAGCTGAAAAGCTTGCTTCGAGAAGCTTTGAAAATGGATCGACCGGCCTACATGCGCATCGGTAAAACAGGCGAGCCGGTGATGTATCCGGCGCCCCCCGATCTTGTGATTGGTAAAGGGCATATCGTTCGAAAGGGAAGTGATTTATGTCTCTTTAGCACCGGAAACATGCTGAGCATTGCTGGAGAGGCATGCCAGTTATTGGAGGCGGCGCATGTGAATGCAGAATTAGTGAGCCTCCATACTGTAAAGCCGCTTGACACGGAACTCTTGAAGGAAGCTGCCCTCCGCTTTCCTCTTTTTGCGACTCTTGAAGAACATAGTTTGATTGGGGGGCTTGGCTCTTCGATTGCGGAATGGATAGTCGACCAGGGTATGCCTGTCAAGCTTGTTCGTTTTGGCACTCAAGATCGGTTCCCTCATCCCGTTGGATCGCAAAACTACATCCGCAATGGATTTGGACTGAACGCTCAGACCATCGCGAGCCAAATTTTACGCACTGTGAGTCTTTCTTATGCAAACTAAAGCTGCAATTCTTGTGAACTTCAACCAAGTGGTCATCGATGAGATTACACTGCCGCCATTAAAGCCAGGACAAGTGCTGGTAGAAATCCATTATACCGGAGTCTGCCATACGCAGTTGCTGGAGGTTCGCGGCAAGCGCGGAGAAGATCCTTTTTTGCCTCACTGTCTGGGACATGAAGGTAGCGGAATCGTTCTTGAAGTAGGGGCGAAAGTAGAAAAAGTCAAGCCGGGCGACCGGGTGATCTTATCTTGGATTAAAGGATCCGGAGCTAATGTGCTGTCCTCGCAGTTCGATTGGAAGGGTCGCACGGTGAATGCAGGAGCGATTACGACGTTTAGTCGCCATTCGATTCTTAGCGAAAATCGGCTCACTCCGATCGCTAAAGATTTCCCTCTGAAAGAAGCTTCACTTCTGGGCTGTGCGATTCCAACGGGGCTTGGCGTGGTATTCAATACGGCAAGACCGCAAGCAGGTCAAAGCATGGCCGTGTTTGGCTGTGGAGGGATCGGTCTTTGTGCAATTCGAGGAGCATCGATTGCCGGATGCGTGCCTATCATTGCTGTGGATATCAACCCTGCAAAGTTGCTGGCGGCGAAATCGATGGGGGCAACTCATGTCATTGATGCTTCCAAACAGGATCCTGTCGAAGAGATTCAAAAAATTACAACCCTCGATTTTTCAATTGAAGCGAGTGGCAGTCCAAAAGCGATGAATCAGGCTCTCCGATCAGTGCGATCGCAAGGAGGAGCTTCTGTTGTTGTGGGAAATGCGCCCTATGGCCAGCAAATGGAATTGGATCCCAAAGAGCTTAACCAGGGAAAAAGGATTTTAGGCACTTGGGGTGGGGACAATGTGCCCGACGTTCATTATCCGAGATATTGCAATCTCATTCGCTATAAACAGCTGGATGCATCACCGATGTTGGGAAATTGCTATTCCCTCGATGAAGTTGAAAGGGCTCTCTCTGATTTGGAGATGGGCACTGCTATCCGACCAATTATTGATTTAAGTCTTTGATATGCCTCTTGTGATTGGAGTTGATTTCGACAATACGATTGTCTCCTATGAGGGTGTGTTCTACTTGGCGGCGCTTGAGAGAAATCTAATTCCATCGGACCTGCCTCCTTCGAAAGGATCGATCCGCGATTATTTTCGATCCAGTGGAAGGGAAGATCTTTGGACAGAATTGCAAGGCTACGTGTACGGAGCCAAGATGGATTCCGCTCAACCATATCCTGAGGTTTCATCTTTTTTTGCTCTCTGTGCAGAAAAGAAAATCCCTACGTATATCATCAGCCATAAAACCAGGTGCCCTTATTTAGGCCCTCCGTATGACTTGCATAGCAGTGCAAAAGAGTGGCTGAAGCAGCATGCTTTTTTGTCCCCTGCATTTTTTGAGCTCACTCTCGAAGAAAAGCTCAAACGAATTTCGCATGAAAGATGCGAGGTGTTCGTCGATGATTTGCCCGAAGTATTGGAGCACGCCGATTTTCCGAAAGGTGTTCGGAAGATTCTTTTCGATCCCCATCGTCGCTCAGGGCCATCAGAGTCTTATGAATCTGTCAAAAACTGGGAGGAAGTTGTGAAAATCCTCCGACTTTCTGCCTATGAATCTTGATCAGATTATTCGTCATTTTCCGATCCCCTCGCCCATGCACATTCTCCCTTTGGCGGGAGGCGCGAACAATCGCGTCTATAAATTGGAATTTGCGCACTTGTCTCCATTGGTATTGAAGGAATATTTTCAAGATGAACAGGATCTCCGGCCACGCCTACGTACCGAATTTTCTTTTCTGCAATATGCTTGGAGCCTCGGACTGAGGCAAATTCCAAAACCGCTCTCTATTTCTCAGCCGATTAACGCCGCCCTTTATTCGTTTGTGGATGCTCTGCCGGTAAGCCGTGTTCGAATCGATGAGGATCTCATCGATCAGACCATTACATTTTTTCAGCTCTTGAATGAGGGAAAAGCGGAAGGAATCCATCTGCCGAATGCTTCCGAGGCTTGTTTTTCTATAGAGGAAGTTCTAAAAAATACTGAAACCCGGATTTTACGGCTTCAAAGAGCGACAGATGCTGGATCGGATTTGCATCAGTTTGTTCATCATGAGCTATTGCCTACATGGTTTGAATTTAAAGAGCGGTGTTTGCCAGCTTTGGAAAGAGAAAATAGAAATACACTCACTTTGGCGAACCGCTGCATTAGCCCGTCCGATTTCGGTTTTCATAATGCGCTTCTCCAAGGCAATCAGCTTTACTTCATCGATTTTGAATATGCGGGGTGGGACGATCCTTGCAAAACTGTGAGCGATTTCTTCTGTCAGCCCAAAATTCCGATTCCCAAGAGGTATTTTAGGCGGATTTTAGATGCATTTGCACACTGTACAAAGGAACCGGAGAATTTCTTCGAACGATTTGAGTGGATTTATCCGGCGATTCAAATGAAGTGGTGCTGCATTATTCTCAACGGCTTCACGAAGATTGGCAGGAATAGGCGAAGGTTCTCTCATTCCGATGAAATTCATTATCTCGAAAAGCAACTGATGCTTGCTCGAAAAAGACTCCAACAGATGACAGAGGTAAGACATGGCGTATATTGATTTTGTTTCTTCCATCCACAAGAAGACGAAAAGAGATTATCTTGGTCGTGTAAATGAGTTCCCTAAAGCTGAGGCAGCTAAGCTGGCAAAACTATTCGACAAAGATTACTGGGATGGAGACCGAAAAGTAGGGTACGGTGGATTTAAATACGATGGAAGGTGGCAGACAGTGGCCAAACAGCTTGCATCTCATTACAAATTGAAAAAAGGTGATCGGGTTCTCGATGTGGGTTGCGGAAAAGCCTTTCTTCTTTACGATTTGATGCAGGAAGTTCCCGGTCTAGAAGTTCAGGGAGTCGATATTTCCAAATACGCGATCGAACATGCAAAAGAAGAAGCTCGCCCGTTTTTGGTGCATGCGGGCGCAGACAAGCTTCCGTTTCCCGATGACCATTTCGATTTGGTCATTTCAATCAATACTTTGCACAACCTCTATTGTTATGAACTTGACCAGGCATTGCGTGAGATGGAGCGTGTAGGAAAACAGAAATATCTCGTTGTCGAATCGTATCGCAATGAAGAGGAAAAAGCTAATCTCCTTTATTGGCAATTGACATGCGAATCATTTTGCACACCCAAAGAGTGGGAATGGTGGTTTCAGCAGGCAAAATACACGGGCGACTATTCTTTTATTTATTTTGAGTGATTATCTTAATCACTTCATTAGTCGAATGAGATATTTGCTAAGCTGTACTTTTTTGACGGCTTCTTGATTTCCGATCATTTGAACGTTCATCGCGGCTGCGACTGACCCCAGGAACCCCCCAATAATCGGGGGGAATTTTTTTGCCATGCAAAGAGAGGAAAGCGAAAGAAAAGCGTCTCCGGCCCCGATCCGGTCAACGCTATTTGTAGCAAGAGCAGGAATCCGAATCAGTTTTCCTGAAGAGGTGTAACAGGCAACTCCCTGGATGCCGCGAGTAACACAAAGAGAGGATGCGTTCAGAAGCTGGCAGATATCCGCGGCAAGTCCTGAAAGGGAGCTCGTTTTATCGTGGGCAGAGAGACGTAGTTCTGGCTCATTTAGGGAAATGTAGTCGGCTCTTCTGTAATTTGTGACCACGTTAAAACCGCGATTGCCGCTATTTGTCTGCGCGTTTAAGGCGACAAAGGATGGCATACTGGAAATAGCATCGATCAAAATAGGATTGGTAAATCCATTTCCAAAATCGCATGTTAGGATCAAATCGTAGGATTTTGCGTTCTTTTGCAAAAAATCAACGATTTGGGTTGTTTGGTGATGCCTTAGCGGCTCTTCCTGGCCTGAGTAGGTTTCAAACAATTTTGTCAGCACCTTGCCGTCCCTAATGACATAGCGCTTTTTTACAAGCGTTTGAGAATCTTCGAGAATAGTGTAGTGCGGTGCAATTCTAGGATCGAGGTTGCGAGAGATAAAATTCGAATAAGAGCAATCGCGTCCTATAGCAGTAATCAGGGTGACTTCTTTGGCAAACTGAGCTACATGATTTGCGATGATCAGGGAGCCGCCGAGAAAGGTCTCTTTGTCTTGACACCGAGCAACCATATGGATCCCTTTTCCGGATTGGCCTAGTGGTTCCGTATATTGATATTCATCAACGATCGCATCGCCAATGACAAGCACCTTCAGCGTGGATAAGACATCAAGTTTTTCTAAGAGTTCATCCGCTGAATACCGCTTTTTAAATTTCTCCAGAAATTCGGCCACTTCTTTAGGCACGGAATCGAAGTATTTATTTAAAAGAGAAGAGGACGAAAAAACAATATCGTTCGTGTAAAAGATGTTGCCGCCGTTTCGCGCCACGGCTGTCGCTTCTTCGGAGATCTTTCCTGTTACGTCAGCCGCGTGGTTGGCATATTCGCTCCCTTTGACATAGAGGGCTGGGCGGATTTTCTGGATGGCCGAAATTGCGTCTGGAGTGTCATTTAAAACAACATAATCGATGTCGGCGAGAGCGGCGAGCGATTCGAGCCTTAGGTGTTCCGGGAAGGCCGGACGCCCGGGGCCCTTATTGACGAACCGATCGGGAGTGATAGAGACGACAAGGAGATCGCCTTGCGCTTTCGCTTCGCGGAAATGGCGCAAGTGGCCTGGATGGAGAAGGTCGAAAACGCCGTGGCATTGGATAATCCTCAATCCCTTTTGTCTGGCTCTCTCCAGCAGGACTTCGATCTCTTGGAGCGATTTGATTTTAGCGATGTAATGGGCGTCTACTGATTTTTGGCTCATCGGGTACCTGTTTGTTCCAGCTGTCAATCATCGTATGGAGGAGAAAAAAATGGGCGGTCTCTACAAGACCGTAATCTTTGCGGTCGATCCAAAAATTGAGATCTCCCTTTGATCGGAGGGGATTCGAGGCATTGAATCCGGTTAGGGTGACTAACCCGGCGCCTTT
The DNA here is from genome assembly GCA_027449725.1 of Chlamydiota bacterium. Taxonomy (GTDB): domain Bacteria; phylum Chlamydiota; class Chlamydiia; order Chlamydiales; family SM23-39; genus JAKBAE01. The sequence goes on along the minus strand of DAIDLB010000025.1, from coordinate 11,995 downwards.
CGAGCGAACCGTTTCCGCCGCATTGAGGATATTCGGAGATTGTCCCGAACTGCTGATTGCAACAAGGAGATCGTGGGATTTCAGCAGCTGTTCAAGAGGATAGGAGAAAATATTTTGGTAGCCGATATCATTGGCAAGGCAGGTCAGAAGATTTGAATCGTAAAAAGTTTGAGACGGCACTTGCAGCGCCTTCATCAAATCGTTGCTGAAATGCGATGCGATCCCCGCGCTGCCTCCGTTGCCGACGACGTAGACGATTCCGCCGTTTTGCCTTGTGTTCCGAATCAGATGATGCGCCTCTGCCAGCGCTTCTTCCGCTGTGAGAGAGCCTTGTTTAGAAGTGTAGCTGCAAGTCCGGACGGAGGCTGCTAATTCTTTGAAACGGGTATCAAACATAAACACCTATTTTTGGAGGTATTGAAACCAGCTTTTGGTTGCTTCCTGAATCGATTCCGGATCCCAAAGAGGCGCGTCTCGAAAGTCGTCAATCCGATCGAGAAGCCGCTTGATTCCTTCTTCGAAAGGAACCTTTGCCTTCCAGCCGAGAAGTCTTTGGATTTTGGATACATCGGCAAAGGTGCAATCGGGTTCGCCGGGACGTTTGGGGATGTAGGCGACAGGTCCGCCGAGCAGCTCGATCAGCCGGTTGACGCTATAATGTCCTGAGCTGCCCACATTCATGAATTCATTGGAGAGGTTCGAGAGAGCAGCTGTATAAAAGGCGTCGGCAACGTCGCCGACATAGGTAAAGTCGCGCGTCTGACTGCCATCGCCTACAACCGTATAGGGCTTTCCACGCAATTTTTGCGCTAAAAACACCCCGAATACGGCGCCGTAAACACCGGTTGTTCGGGATCTCGGTCCAAACACGTTGAAGAGCCGGAGCGAGAGCGCCGGCAATTTATACACCTGCGCCCAGTGGAGCACCAGTTGTTCCCCCAAGTATTTTGTCAGCGCGTAGGGATATTGCGGATCGGCTGGGGCCGTCTCGGGCGTCGGATATTGTTTTGCAATTCCATAGCATGAAGAAGAGGCCGCGTAAAGAAACCGTTCGACGCCTGCTTGTTTCGCAGCTTCCAGGATGTTAAACGTTCCATCCACATTCGTTTCAAAGTAGTCGCGCGGCTTTTCGATTGAAGGGACGATATCGGCCAGTGCCGCCAGATGGAATACCCATTGGGTGCCCTCGAAAATCCCTTGCAAAGTGCTTCGGTCGCGAATGTCGGCGTGGATAAAGCGGAACTGAGGGTGCTTTTGAGCTTCGGTTAGGTTCTTCATCCAGCCGCCGCAAAGATTGTCAACGACAGTCACGGAGTGGCCTTTGCTCAAAAGGAGGTCGGTCAGGTGGCTTCCGATGAAGCCGGCCCCGCCCGTAATGACAACGCGTTTGTAAAGCGGATTTACATTCATTGGAGATTTGCCGCCAGCATGGTTTTGATGTTGAAGTATCGGTTATCGGTCAGCGTGTTTTGCAGCTTGCCCGTTTCAAAAGCGGCTACCAAATCTTCCATGGCGGTTTCGATCGAGTGAGTAGGTTTAAACCCTAACTTTTTTGCGATCTTTTCCGAAGAGACGTGGTAGGAGCGATTATCATTTGTTGGTTCGACGACAAGGTCGACCGGTTTTTTTTTGCTTACAATGCGCTCAGCCATTTTGCCGAGGGCCAGCACGGTGTGGTTATCGTGCCCGACATTGAATATTTCTTTTTGTATCAATTCCGCAGGCGATGCAAGGACGTGCAAATAGGCTCTGACCATATCTTCGATGTGGATATTGGGGCGCATCTGGGAACCGCCGGTCACCTTCACTTTCCCCGTGTGGTATGCGAGATTGGTGAGGATATTGACGACGACATCGAGGCGTTGGCGCGGTGCATAGCCGCAGACGGTGGCGGGTCGGAGAATGGTGCAGATAAATTCATCCGAGGCATGTTTCAAGAGTAATTTCTCGCACTCGGCTTTGAACAAGGAGTAATCCGTCAAAGGCTCCAGAGACATTTCTTCTGTTACGTTCGGCTCGGACTTCACGCCGTAAACGGAGGAAGAGGATGCGTAAATGAAGCGTTTCACGCCCGCTTTTTTTGCGATTTCGACAAATGGCTCAAAGCAGTCGAGATTGATCGATTTGCCGAGCTGAGGATTGAGCTCGAAGCTCGGATCATTCGAGATGCAGGCAAGATGGATGACGGCGTCGCATCCTGCGATCGCTTTTTCCATCAAAGGGAGGTCGCGGATATCGCCCTTGATTTGGTTCAAGCGAGGATTTTCGGGAAGGTTTTCTCCATAGAGAAAAAGATCGTAGACTGTGACGAAGTGACCCTTTGCAAGAAGGGCGGGAACCAATCTGGAGCCGACGTAACCGGCGCCGCCAGGAACGAATACATGCATTAAAAGACCCTTATCCAATGTTAGAGAACGGAAGTTAATGGAATGGGAATATTCGAATCAAGAAATGTTTGATGCGATCTCTCTGATGTGGCATGGAAATGGCTATGCGCATTCATCCTTTGGCCGGCAAACCGGCAGATTCCTCTGTGTTGATAGATCCGAAAAAATTGCAGGCGGCTTATTTCAGCGAGGCCCCTGATCCTGATATACAAGAACAGCTTGTGCAGTTCGGAACCTCCGGACATCGGGGCAGTTCGTTTCACCGCTCGTTCAATGAAGCGCATATTTTGGCGATTACGCAAGCGATTTGCGAGTATCGTAAACAGCAAAATATTTCGGGTCCCCTTTTTTTGGGGATCGATACGCATGCCCTGTCTGAGCCTGCATTTGAAAGCGCAATGGAAGTGCTCGCGGCAAATGGAGTGGATGTAATGCTCTCCAAAACGAGCAAATATACGCCGACACCGGTGGTTTCCCATGCCATTTTGGTGCACAATCGCGAAAAAAAAACGCATCTCGCCGATGGCATCGTGATTACGCCGTCGCACAATCCTCCGCAGGAGGGAGGCTTCAAATACGATCCGCCGACAGGCGGCCCTGCCGATGTAGCGACGACGCAATGGATCGAAGCCAGGGCGAATGAATTGCTGAGGAGCCAGCTTGCTGAGGTAAAGCGTCTGCCTTTCGCGAAAGCCATGCGGGCGGCAACGACGCATCACCACGACTATCTCAACGCCTATGTCGGCGACTTGGAAAACGTCATCGACTTTTCCGCGATTCAGAAGGCGGGTTTGACGCTCGGTGTCGATCCGTTGGGCGGTGCAGGGATCGACTATTGGCAGCCGATCGCCAAAAGGTATCGGTTGAATTTGACTGTTGTGAATGATGTCGTCGACCCCTCGTTTTCTTTTATGACCGTGGATTGGGATGGGAAAATCCGGATGGACCCCTCTTCGCCGTATGCGATGCACAGGCTTCTCGGCTTGAAAGACCGGTTCGACATCGCGTTTGCCTGCGATACGGACCACGACCGGCACGGCATTGTGACGAAAAGCGTCGGGTTGATGCCGCCCAATCACTATTTGTCCGCCATGATTTTTTATCTATTCCAACATCGGCCGGAGTGGAAACGGGAAGCCGGTATTGGCAAGACGCTGGTGAGTAGTCGGATGATCGATGCGGTCGCAAACAAGCTGAAGCGGCGACTTTACGAGGTTCCGGTTGGCTTTAAGTGGTTTGTCGATGGCCTATTAACCGGAGAGCTGGGCTTTGGCGGCGAGGAGAGCGCGGGAGCTGCGTTCTTGCGCTTCGATGGATCGGTCTGGACAACGGATAAGGATGGGATTGTTCCGGCGCTTCTCTCTGCCGAGATCACGGCAAAGATGGGAAAAGATCCGGGAGAGCTCTATCGCGATTTGACCGGCGAGTTTGGGGAATCGTTTTACGATCGGATTGATGCGAAAGCGACGGCCGAGCAAAAAGCGATTTTGAAGAAATTGTCTTCGGAACAGATCGCCTCAAAAACATTGGCCGGTGAAAAAATCCTCTCGATTTTGACAATGGCTCCGGGCAACGGAGCGCCGATTGGAGGGGTCAAGGTGATGACAGAGCATGGTTGGTTTGCCGCGCGTCCTTCCGGAACGGAAGAGATCTATAAAATTTATGCCGAAAGTTTTTTGAGCAAAGACCATTTGCAACAGATCCTGAACGAAGCGGAAGGGATCATCAACAAGGCATTGCAGGGAATCAAATGAATCACAAAGATGCGCGGCCGAGCGAAAAACTGGAAGAGTACGGGCTTCTAAAAGAGCTGGCCATGAACCTGATCTGGTGTTGGAACCATAAGTGCGACCAGATTTGGAGGCAGCTCGACATCGACCTTTGGGACCGGACCCATAATCCCTGGGCCCTTTTGCAGGCGATTTCAAAAGAGAGCATCAAAAGGGCGTTTGTCGATCCAGCCTTTTGCAAACAGGTCAACGATTTATTGGAACATCAAAGGGCTGACGAGAGCCGAACATCGTGGTTTGAAAAGACATACCCGAATTCGGCTCTCTCCACCGTTGCCTATTTCAGCATGGAATATATGCTGAGCGAAGCGCTGCCGATCTACTCGGGCGGTTTGGGGAATGTCGCCGGCGACCAGCTTAAATCAGCCAGCGATCTCGGCGTTCCTGTGATCGCCATCGGGTTGCTCTATCAGCAGGGGTATTTCCGCCAGGTCATTGACAAAGATGGGATGCAGCTCGCCTTTTACCCTTACAACAGTCCGGAAGACTTGCCGATTCAACCGCTCCGGAATGCAAATGGGGAATGGCTTCGCTTTGAGCTCGACTTTCCCGGTTGGAGCGTGTGGGTCCGCGCCTGGGAAGTGAAGGTGGGGCGCGCTACGCTTTATCTTCTCGATAGCAACGATCTCGTCAACTATCCGCCGCACAGAGCGATTACAAGCGAACTGTATGGCGGCGGGCCCGAGATGCGCCTGCAGCAGGAGTTGGTTCTCGGCATCGGCGGCTGGAGGCTTTTGAATGCCCTTGGGATTGATCCCGAGATCTGCCATTTGAATGAGGGGCATGCCGCGTTTGCCGTCTTGGAGCGCGCCAAATCGTTTATGGCCCGGATGGGAACTTCTTTTGATGCCGCTTTAGCTGCAACGCGGGCGGGCAATCTCTTTACGACGCACACGGCCGTCCCTGCCGGATTCGACCGCTTTCCCGAGGAGCTGATCCGGCGCTATCTCACCAAATATGCAGAAGAGGAATTGAAGATCTCGGTGCAGGATTTGCTTTCTTTGGGCAGGTCCGATCCCTGGAATGGCGGGGAACCGTTCAACATGGCCTATCTTGCCCTTCGCTCCTGCGCTGCCGTTAATGGCGTCAGCAAGCTTCATGGAACGGTCAGCCAGCGGATTTTTGAGAGCGTTTTTCCCCGTTGGCCTCAGGAAGAAATTCCGATCGATGCGGTGACCAATGGAGTCCATGTGCCCAGCTGGGATTCTCCGGCAGCAGACGAGTTGTGGTCCGAGCACTGCGGCAAGGAAAGGTGGCTTGGGACAACGGAACATCTTGAACAAGAGTTGAAACGCGTTTCGGATGAGCGTCTTTGGGAGATGAGGAACAACGCAAGAAAAAGCATGATCTCCTACGGCAGAGAGCGCATCCGGCGGATTTGGAAGTCGAGAGGACTTTCTCCAGAAGAAGCGGCGATGGCTGATAAAATGTTCAATCTCGATGCGCTGACGCTCGGGTTTTCCAGGCGGTTTGCGACATACAAGCGGGCGAACATGCTTCTTCACAATCCGGCCAGGCTGATTCGCATCCTTACGAATCCGGAGAGGCCCGTGCAGCTGTTGATCGCAGGAAAAGCCCATCCGGCAGACAGGCCGGGACAGGCGATGATTCAGGAATGGGTGCGGTTTATCCAGCAGCCCGAAGTGCGGTCCCATGTCGTTTTTTTAACCGATTACGACATGTTCGTCGCAGCAAACCTGGTCGGCGGCGTTGACGTCTGGATCAATACGCCGAGGCGTCCCTGGGAAGCGTGCGGGACGAGCGGCATGAAAGTGCTGGCCAATGGCGGGCTGAATCTCTCCGAGCTTGATGGGTGGTGGGCGGAGGCCTATTGTCCGGAGGTGGGATGGGCCCTCGGAGACGGCAAAGACCGGGGCAACGATCCCGCATGGGATGCGGAGGAAGCAAATCAGCTTTATGATCTTCTCGAAAATGAAGTCATTCCGGGGTTCTATAAGCGGAACGAAAAGGGCATCCCTGTCGCCTGGATCGCCCGCATCCGTGAGAGCATGGCGCGGCTCACCCCTCAATATTCAGCCAACCGGACAGTGAGGGAATACACCGAGCGCTTTTATCTGCCCGGCGCAAAGCGCTATCAGGAACGCGCTGCCAATAAAGGAGCCAATGCAAAACAATTGGCTGAGTGGATGGCTTCGATGCAGAAGCGGTGGCCGCACTTCCGATTCCTGGAACAGAGGGTGCAAACGGATGCAAAGGAACACCTTTTTGAGATCAATGTCGATTTTGGAGGCTTGCATCCGGATGAGATCGCGATCGAGCTTTTTTCTTCTCCTCAATTAAAACATGCCATGCAAAAAGTTGGGGAAAACCGCTACTCGGTCTCTGTGCCAAGCGATCATCCAGCCGATCAATTCACGGCACGAGCCCGCCCTTCCAATCCGGCTTTGGTTCTTCCTCTGGAACTGCCTTTGATCTCGTGGCAAAAGTAGAGGTCCTTTCTGTGCAGAAGAGAGAGAAAGAACCAATAAAATGCCAAAGTGGGAATCAGTAGGAGAGCTCCATCGGAACAAGAAATGAAGAGATAATTCGACAGACCTAGAGCGATGCACCGATGAGGGATGCTTAATCGCTTTGAGAGGATCTGATAAAAAAGTGGGCCGGAAACAGCGAAGAGATAGAATGGAAGAGCCGCCCATCCAAAAGACAGGGCTACTCCCGCATAGACGATTTCGGAAATGCTTCCAAAAGGATCTGTTCCAAAAAGATTGAGTTCGCTGAGTAGAGACAGTGTCTCTCGGCGGCCGCCCAAGTCGGAGGAAATCAGGAATCGGAATGCAAATCCATAATAAGAGAGCAGTGCGATCAAGGAGATTGCAATTGCAAGCAGCCTGTAGATCATTGCGAAGAAGGTTTTGGAGATATTTTGTGTAGTGAGGAAGGGATAGCACAGTTCATGGAAAATCAGGCCGAACCAGACTGTGCGGGAAAAAGTTAAGATGAGAGAAAGTTTGACGATGGCGCTCCGAAAGCGGCTCTTTTCAAGAAAGCAGTAAAGCGGCAGAAGGATCAGCAGGCAGACGCCAAAGATATTTCCATTGTTGTAGGTGGAGATCAGCTTAAAAACTACTCCGCGGTTGATGTGTTTATTTTCGAGTTCTCCTAAATCTCCCAGATTTGTTGTTAGAAGCGGGATTTCAATGAACCTGCCTGTCAATTGTTTTACGATGAATAGAAAAATTCCGTAAGCGGCGATGAAAAAAACGCCGTTTTTGAACATGTTAAAAAAATAGGGAGTGTCGAAGGTATCGATGTCTCTTGAAAATAGGACATAGAATGCAAAGGGGAGAAAGAGGAAATTAACCCAAAACGAGATGGCTGAGCCAAGGTCGGCGGTTCCATTTAGAAACATCGTCAAAGCGCAAAGGATTTGGAAGGGAAAAATACACAGATAGGCCATGAGCCTCTCGCGGCTGACGCGAATCGGTCCTTTCAGAATTGCCGCAAGAGAATACACTGCAAGGAGAAGATAGCCCCAAGTTAGGGGTATGCCTGCTATCTTTATGCCTCCCTTGGGAAATACGAGTAGGAAAAGAACGAGAAGGAAAACGTTGAACTTGGAGTCGAAGAGATTGACGCGTGTTTGCCGAAGGTGAAATAGCATGCGTTCCAAGCTGCCCTAAAATGGAATTTTAGGGCAGCTTTTAAGAGGTTTTTCAGATCTTCTCCGCAAGGCCGTTTTCCAAAAGCTTCAGGTGCATCGCCGATTCGGGCGGGTCGATCTTCATCTCTTGCTGGTTGAGGATGAATTGATAGAGCGGCTCCGTATGGAAATACTCGGAGTGGCCGCCGACAAAGGGTGTGCAATCGATGAACTGGACATTCATCGGCACATATTTGGAGTGCTCCTCCCCTTTGTACCCCAGCGCCCGGTCCAGCTCAGAAGAAAGGTAGAGGTATTTCAGCACGTCGTCCCGCTCGGAGTGGAAGACGAAGATATGCTCGCACTGCTTTGTCGAGGGGTAGTACTCCTCCCCCTTTTCGAGGGATTCGTTATCGACGGCAGGGGCAAGCGAATAGAAGTTTTGGATCGGCTTTTTGGAGGGGTTGGCAGGCAGAGGTTTTAGCGCTTCGAGCATGAGGCGGTTTCCCATGCTGTGCGCAAAGAGGTCGACGCTCGATGCACAGGAAGCTAATTTTTGCACGGTATCAGTCATTCGCTTGGCCGCTTTTTCCGCGTGCTTTTTCGCCTGGTAGTATTCCCCTCCGTGGTCGTTCCCGGGCCATAGGTATCCGATCACGACGTCGTAAAGTTCGTTTCCTGTCTCGTCTTTCAGCATGGAGAAGTTCCCTTCGATCAGCTTGTAGTTTGACAGGGCAGAGTCAGCGGTCGTATTGAAGCCGTGGACCAGCATCAAGACCCGTTTGTCCGTGAATTCCTGGAACATCACCATGTCGTCGATTTGTCCCGAAGCATCGCACTCTTCCGTAGCCATGCCGAGCACATCCGGATTCCAAAAATCAGCCCTGTCCGACCAAAGGACAAGCTGCGCCGCGATTAGGGGAAACAGGAATGACATCATCAGACACCTCCATGATAAACATTTTTTTGAAATGTATAAGGAGGTGTTTAGATGTTGTCAAGACTTCAGGTGTTTATTCAGGATGCCCGAAAGCTTCATCATGTCGACCGCTTTTTTGCCGCCGAATACCTTCGCGAGCTTTTCGTCCGGCTGGATGAGCCTTTTATTTTTCGGATCTTGAAGATCGTGGGACTTGATGTATTCCCACACTTTTTTAATGACTTCAGGACGGGATAACGAGGCTTCGCCGACGATGGCTTCCAACTCGGCCGATAACTTCAGAGCGGGCTGGGAACTTTTTTTGGCCTTCTTTTTGGCCGGCGCTTTTTTGGATTTTTCTGCGGCAGCGGCGCCTTTCTTTTTGAAACGGCTCTTTTTCACGTAGGGCGTCTTTTCGTGATGCGGGTACTTGGCCGGAAGATCTTCGAGGGCGTTGCCGATGACGTCGCAATCGGGATAGTTGGAGCAGGAAAAAAAGGTCTTTCCAAAGCGGGATTTGCGCGCTTTGATCCGTCCGTCGCATCCGATGGCGGGGCAATTCGGCATGTCCTCCGGTTGGTAAGACTGCTCTCCTTTTTTTGGCACGTTGACGATCCCATTGCATTCGGGATAGCGGGTGCACCCGAGGAAGGGGCCGAAGCGGCCGTGGCGGAGCACCATGCGCGAGCCGCAGGTCGGACACGGCTGGTCCCAATTGAAGTTGGGATCGTAGTCTTCGATTTTAAACTCCATCGCCTCGATCGGAGCCGTGTAATCGCAGGTCGGATAGGTGCTGCAGCCATAGAAATAGCCTTTTTTCGCCCAGATCTTTTGGAGCTTTTGGCCGCACTTGGGGCAGTCGAGGTCGGTCGTGATCTTGGGGACGACGGCGTCTTTCGCAGCTTTTTCGACAAGGGGGATGAAGTTGGTCCAGAATTCGCGGAGGATCTCTTTCCAGTTTTTGTTGTGCTCTGCGACCTGCTCGAGCTGGTCTTCCATCTGCGCCGTAAAGGTCACATCCATGATGGGGGCAAAATTGTCTTCCAGCATCTGGCAGATGATCTTGCCGAGCTCGGTCGGCTTCAGCGCCTGGCTTTCTTTTGTCGTATAGTCGCGGCTTTGGATCTTGTTCATGATCGCAGCGTAGGTCGACGGACGTCCGATGCCGAGCCGTTCGAGCTCTTTGACGAGCGAGGCTTCGGTAAAGCGGGGCGGCGGCTTGGTGAACGATTGGGTGGAGGTGAGGTCGAGGAGAGCCAATGCCATCTTCTCTTCCAGGGGCGGCAGCGTTTTGACGCTTTCTTCCTCTTCGCCGATGTCCTTTTTCTCCATGTAGGCCGCGAGGTAGCCCGGAAATTTCATCGTCGAGCCGGTCGCTCGGAGGACGATCTGTTTCGAAGCGTCGATGTCCGCCGTCACCGTATCATAGATCGCCGAGTTCATTTGCGAGGCGATAAAGCGGCGCCAGATGAGTTGGTAGAGTTTGAATTGCTCGATCGTCAAGTACGCTTTGACTTTTTCCGGCGGCCGGGAGAGATTGGTCGGTCGAATCCCCTCGTGCGCTTCCTGGGCGCTTTTTTTGCTGGAATAGAGGCGCGGCTGCGCAGGGAGATAATCGGGGCCGAACTCTTTTCCAATGTAGCTGCGGGCGGCGGCAATCGCCTCCGGCGCGATGTTGACCGAGTCGGTTCGCATGTAAGTGATGAGACCCTCGGCGCCTTCATTGCCGAGGTCGATCCCCTCGTAGAGCTCCTGCGAGATGCTCATGGTGCGCGAAACGGCAAATCCATAGTGGCGGCTCGCCTCTTGCTGGAGCGTGGACGTGATGAAAGGCGGCGGCGGGTTTCTCTTTTTTTCTTTCCGCTCGACAGAGCTGATCCGGTAGCTCGATTCTTTGAGGCGCGAGACAACCTGGTTTGCCGTCGCTTCATTGGAGATAAGGAAACACTCTTTGTCCTCCGGCTTCTCTTTTTCAACCTTCAGCCCGTCGACAGAATAGACGTAGGCGGAAAAGGAGCTTTCGGAATCGGAAGGGGAGAGAAGCGTTTCGATATTCCAATATTCAACAGGAACGAACCGATCGATTTCTTTTTCCCGGTCGACGACCAGTTTGAGCGCAACCGATTGGACGCGCCCGGCGGAAGAACCCTTGCCTCCGCCCCGCCGCACCTTACGCGTCAGGATCGGAGAGATTTTATAGCCGACGATCCGATCGAGAAGCCTGCGCGCCTGCTGCGCGTTGACGAGGTCCATGTCGATATCGCGCGGGTTGTCCAGCGCCTCTTGCACAGCGGTTTTGGTGATCGACTGGAAGGCGGTTCGCTTGTATTTCGTCCCTTTGGGGAGGATCGCTGCGATATGCCATGCAATCGCCTCCCCCTCGCGGTCAGGGTCGGAAGAGAGGTAGACGAGATCGACTTTCTTGGCCGCATCCTGCAGCTTCTTGATCACATCCTTCTTCGCCGGCAGGGTCGCGTACTTCGGCTCAAAATCGTCCTCGACGTCGATCCCGAACTCCTTTTCCGGAAGGTCTCGGATATGTCCGATCGACGATTCAAAAATGTAGTTTGGGCCTAAGATCTTTCGCAAAGTCTTTATTTTTGCCGGAGACTCGACGATAACGAGGGCTTTACTCATGGGGTTCCTTCGGGAGTAAAATCGACACATGGTAGCGCAAGAGGCCTGAAATGCGCAAGAATCCTTGTAGGGATGGGCATTGATTCCTTATATTAGTCTCTCGTGAAAATGGAAGAACTGCTCACTTTGAATGCCGAGGGATTGATTCCCGGGCCGGAAGAATCTGAAGAGGCATTTTATTCGAGGGTAGTGGAAACAAAAAAAAATTTCCACGCCCAAAAAGAGTCTTTGCCCGTTCAGCACTGGCAGTGGCCGGCAGAGCAGCTCAAAGCTTTATTCGATTTTTCCCCCCGCTGGTGCGCGGCCGCTTATTCTTCCAAGGGCCTTACCCCCTGGCAGGCGGCGGCGACCTGGATCGATGTAAAACGGATTTACACGATCCGCATCCGCCCTTCCCGCTGGGTTTCCTGGATGGTCGACCGGAATGAAGTGCTGGCGCACGAGGCCGCCCACGCGGCAAGAGCCGCCTTCGACGAACCGAAGTATGAGGAACTCTTCGCCTATTTGACCTCTTCTTCCCGATGGAGGCGCTCCATCGGACCCCTCTTTCGGAGACCCGGCGAGGCGGCGCTGCTCATGGCCTTCTTCGGCTTAGGCGCTTTGTCCCAGATATTCGAATGGTTTGCCTCTCTCTGGTTCTTCCTCGCCTTCCTCTTTTGCT
>DAIDLB010000024.1 GCA_027449725.1 Chlamydiota bacterium | reverse complement strand
GCGAGAGTAAAGCCGCCTCAATCTCTTCCGGCTGGATATTTTCACCGCCGCTTAAGAATTGGAAGTCTTTTCGCCCCCGGATCGACCAGCCAAACTCTGGATGGAAGGCTCCCAAGTCTCCCGTCGGAAAGGGGGAGGGAGGCGGAGTCCCGTACCCATTAAAAAGGCTGTTTCCCGCCACGAGGATCTCGCCACACTCCGAGAGGCTGATCGTTCTTCCGGGGAGCGGTTCGCCGAGATAGGCGTGCATGCCGATCCATTTTGGCCTGTCCGTAAGGAGAACGGTCGAGCTCATTTCCGTCAGGCCATATGTCAGAGAGAGGCGCATGCCGCGCCCTACCGCCTTCCGATAGAGCTCTTCTGAAAGCGGCGCCCCTCCGATGAGAAGGGAGGTCTTCAGAGGGGGCGTTTCTTCCCGGAGCAGCCGATAGAGCTGCGTGGGGACGAGGGAGGCGAAATCGGGATGGACGCTGTAGATCCGGTCTTTATAAGAGAGCGATTTGTCTTCGAAATGGAGGGTTCCTTCCGTGAGAAGTCCGCGAAGGGCGACGCCGAGCCCTGCCACATGCGATAGCGGGACCGAGATGAGCCAATTCTTTCCTTTTTCAGCCTGGAGGGCGGCGCTCACCGTGCGGGCGCTCTCGAAGAGCTGAGAGAGAGAAAATGAGGCCCACTTCGGTACGCCGCTGGAGCCCGAGGTCCGGAGTAGAAGGGCGTTTCTTTGCATGTCGAGAGTGTTTTCGGGAAAAAAATCGTTTCCGCCAAACGGATTTAGAGGTCCGGCTTGCGGGTGGGGGACGGCGATTGCGCCGATGCGCCAGGCTGCAAAAAGAAGCGCGATGGTTTGCCACTGAAGCGCTGCCGGGAATGCGATTTGATCCCCCGCCTTAAACCCGAGCGCTTGCAGCGCCAATGCTCCGCGCTGGACGAGGCCATTGAGTTCTCCATAGGTGAGGTCAGGGGCGATGGCGATTGCCCGAGGCGGGGCAAGGCTTAAAGGGCAACGTTCGTAAGCCATGATCGGTCGACCGGTGGAATTGGTTCGGGCAACAGCATTCCCCGCTCGATTGGGAAGGGGAGGAAGTTGTGTTTGAAGGAACGATAGGTGTCGAGGCCTGCAGGCGTATCGGGCGAGTGGATTCCTTGCAGTCTTGCAATATGGACAAGTCCGATTGCACTCTCGAAACTAGAGCCGAAGGTCAATGTTTTCCCCTCCTTTTTTCCCAAGTCGATCCAGCTTTGCAGCCGGTCTCCTAAAACCGTTGGTTTCAAGACAAAGGCGGAAGCGGACTGCCAGGGCGCAGCGGGATCGAGGAGCGTTTCATCGAGCGCGAAGGGAAAGGAGGGCAGTTCATGGAGCCTTGTTGGATCGTCGACGGGCTCTTCGATGTATTCGATTCCCTTTGGATCGAGCAAAGTTAGAAACCGCTTCGCCTCTTCGAAGCTCCAGGAGCGGTTTGCGTCGATCCGGAGGGGGACGCCCATCGTCTGTAGCACGGAGACTGTTTTTGTTGCGGTTTCGGGAGAGAGCCCCCTGACTTTGTATTTGATCGTCTGAAATCCTCGTTGCAGCGCCAACTCAGCCTCTTCCAGGGTCGAAGCGAGGGCATTGATGCGAATATTTGGGTAGTGCTTCGGGAAAGGTTGCTGGGCCGATCGCAGGGCGAAGACAAACGCGTCGATGCAATTTTCGAGGGGAGCTGCCTCCCCCCATCCTTGTTCTGTTTCCAAAATGAGCCCTCGGCGCTCGGGGAGACGGAGAGCCGATGGATGGAGGGGAATGTTATAGGTATAATACCGCATAGCACCAGCTCAAGGTATAGAGAGCGAGGAGGGCCGAAGTGGCGGGAAGGGCTTTTTGATGCTCTCCTTTAAAGACCAGGCGGGCGGCAAAGACGGCGAGAGGAGCGAGCCACCAGAGCCGGAGCATGGAAAGGGAGAAGGGAACGAAGCCTATTCCAAGTATGAGGCAGGCGAGGTACTCTGCTTTGCCGAACACGGGGCCGAAGCGGGCGACGAGGGTCATTTTTCCGCACTTCCGGTCTTCTTCCCAGTCGCGCAGGTTGTTGACGGCCAAAAGAGCAGAGGAGAGGAGGCCCGGAGCGAGCGAGGCGAGGAAGAGCTCTTTTGAAAAACCGGAGTGAAGAACGAGCGCTGTAGCGCAGGTAGCGACAGGGCCGTAGAAGACGAAGACGAGGAGATCGCCGAGGCCCATGTAGCCGAGCGGCCGCTTGCCCCCGGTATAGAGAGTGCCGAGGAGTGGACAGAGGAGCGCAAGCGGGAGGTAGGCAAATCCGAGGCGAAGGAGGAGCGGCAGGGCGCAGAGGATCGCCAGGCCGAAGGCGGAAAAGGCCCCGTTTCGCATCGCTAAGGGTGCGATCCAGCCCGACTGCACCGCGCGGGCAGGCCCTTTTCTCGTTGCCGTGTCAGCGCCTTTCATAAAGTCAAAGTAGTCATTTGCCCAATTCGTCCCAATTTGAATGAGAACGGAAAAAAGGAGGCAGAGGGCAAAGTCGCCATAGGAGATCGGCTGGGCCCTCGCGGCAAAACTCGCCCCGATCAAAACGGGGCTGATGCCTGCCACGAGGGTTTTCGGCCTGGCTGCCAATACCCAGTGTTTAAGGGCGCTTCGGGAACTTTGCGAAATCGGGTTTGCGTTTTTCATTGAATGCATTGCGTCCTTCCTGTCCTTCTTGCGTCATGTAAAAGAGCATGGTTGCGTTGCCTGCGAGCTCCTGAAGCCCGGCCTGCCCGTCGCAATCCGCGTTGAGCCCCGCTTTCAGACAGCGGAGCGCGATTGGAGAGTGCTGGAGCATCTCCCTGCACCATTGCACCGTCGTCTCTTCGAGTTTTTCGTAGGGGACGACGCAGTTGACAAGCCCCATTTCGAGCGCCTCTGCCGCATTGTATTGCCGGCAGAGAAACCAGATCTCCCGCGCTTTTTTTTGTCCGACAATGCGTGCGAGATAGCTCGTCCCGTAGCCGCCGTCAAACGAGCCGACTTTAGGGCCGGTTTGGCCGAAGATCGCGTTGTCGGCTGCGATCGTCAGATCGCAGAGCACATGGAGCACATGGCCGCCGCCGACCGCATAGCCCGCGACCATCGCGACGATTGGCTTGGGGCAGCTTCTCATCTGTCTTTGGAAATCGAGAACGTTGAGCCGATGGACGCCTTGCTCATCTGCATAGCCTGCGTCGCCGCGGATCTTCTGATCGCCGCCGGAGCAAAACGCCTCTTTTCCCTCGCCCGTGAGGATGATGACGCCGACCGACATGTCGTTTCTCGCATCGTTGAGAGCGTGGCTCATCTCCTCGACGGTCAGAGGGCGGAACGCATTGCGGACATGCGGCCGGTTGATGCTGATCTTGGCGATTCCGTCCCACTTCTCGTATCGGATGTCTGTATAGTTTCCAGATTGGGTCCAAGGCATATGAGCTCCGCGATTTTTTGTGGGTTTTCGAGATGCAAGGTATGTCCTGCGCCCTCGATCATCACCGTTTTTTTCGGCCACTTGTTATATAGTCCTCCCGCAATTGGGTCAAGCGCGCCGTAGACGATCTGCAGGGGCTTGGGGAACTCCAGCATCCGGTTGGGCAAGAATTGCTGGCGTCCCAGGCTCCACTCCATCAGAGCGCGGGCGAGTTCCTTAGGCCTATCGGCTTTTCGGAGGGGGACGATTTTGCTTTTCAGTTCGGGATTATTTTGGATGGAAGTGAAAACAGGCTGGCTGTACCAAGCGTCGAGGAATTCGTCAAAAGGAACGGTCAAGAGTTTTTGCGCCCATATCCGGTCTGCTTGCAGCCGCTCTTGCCTCGCTTCTTCGGTCGCAAGACCGTAGTGGGTTGAGAGCAGGGTTAAGGAGCGGATCCTCTGGGGATAGCGGAGGGCAAAGCGGAGAGAGAGCCTTCCGCCAAGAGAATAACCGACCAGATCGATCGGCTCCGGCGGAAGAGCGCTTTGCATCAGATCTTCGATTTCCATTTCCGCCCACGCCGTTTTTCCGTGGCCCGGCAAATCGAATGTGAAACAAGTCCTGTCAGTCAAATAAGAGGCGACGGCAAGCCAGTCGTCTCCGGCGCCGAGAAACCCGTGGATGAACACAACGGGCGCGCCTGTTCCTTTGCTTAAGATTCTGCCAAGCAAACTAACCCCTTCCCAGTAATGGCGAGATTGCACTTTTCCAGAACGCGCTTTTGAAAGCATGCATTTTCTTTTCGCGAGGTGAAAATTTCCAGGATGCGCGGACCGGAAGCGGGGAAAAAGTCTTCAAGCCGATCGACTTTTGCAGTTGAAACATAGGGAATGGAAAGCATTTTCGCGATCCCTTCAAACTGGATGTCGTGGCCGGCGCCGAAGAGGGTTTCGAAGTGGTCCTTTTCTTCGGCTATGGGAAGATAGGAAAAGACGCCGCCCCCAAAGTTGTTGGAGATGATGAGGAGCACGGGCGTCTTGATTTTGCGCAAAAGTAACAGGGAGTTGAGGTCGTGGAGGCACGACTGGTCTCCGAGGACGGCCACGAGAGGCTTTTCCGTCGCGGCGGCGATGCCCGAGAGCGTTGCGATTTGTCCGTCGATGCCGGATAAGCCCCGGTTGCAAAAAACGGGGCCGGAGGGAGAGCCGAAATAGGCCGCATCGCGGACCGGCATGCTGTTTGCAAGAAAGAGAGTAGCTTCGAGAGAGCCGAGCTGGCGCATGAAATCGGGCTCGACGAACGGGTGGGGTTCGGCGAAACAGCTCTCGACGGTTTCTTTCAAAATTCGGTCGATCTCTTCCCATGCCTCGAGATAGGAGCGGGTTTTTCCTTGGACTTGGATTGCCTGGCAAAAGAGAGCGGGATCGGCCAGGATCCGCGCGGGGCGGACATGCTGCGTGTCGATCCGTTTGCCGCTCGCATCGATATGGAGCACGTCCGCTTCGGCCTTTTGGATCCAGGGGGCAAGGAATTTGGAGACGAACCTCCCTCCGAAGTGTAAGACGAGGTCCGGCGGCGGAGCGGCCTCTCCCCGGATCGCAAAATCAAAGTGGCGGATGGAAGCGGTTTGTGAGAGGATATCTGCGAAGACGGGCCAGCCGAGCCTCTCTCCCAGATCGAGGATCGGTTTGGGGTTCGACGTCCGTCCGATGAGGATAAGGCCGCGCCGCGCGCGCGAGATTTTTTCCTCCGCGAAGGTGATCTGCTCTCTTGTCGGCGCGTGGGAGGGGAGGAAATAGGGCTGCTCCCTTCCGAACTTCAAGGCCGCAGGAGGAGTGAAAAGAGGCTCGCGGAATTGGCAGTTCAGTTGAACGGGGCCTTTTTTTGCCTGGATGGCGGCAAACGCTGCCTGGGAGCGGATAAACTCTTCCCCAAGAGAAGGGCAGGGGCATGGAAGATCCATCTCCCATTCGAGGAAGTTCTGGAAGATTTTGACTTGATCTGTCGTCTGATTGGCCCCGGCGTCCCGCAGCTCGGGCGGTCTGTCGGCCGTGAGGAGGAGAAGGGGAATGGAGCTGTGATGCGCTTCCATGACAGCGGGGAGGAAGTTGCCGACGGCGGTCCCCGATGTGGCGATGACGGCGGCAGGGGGGCCGCTCCCCAAAGCGCAGCCGAGCGCGAAAAACCCGATCCCCCGCTCGTCAGGGTGGACGGTGATCTCGGCTTTCGGATGCCTCACTGCGGCCAATGCGAGCGGCGCGCTCCTTGATCCGGGGGCGATGCAAAAGCGGGTGATCCCCTGGCAGATCAACTGATCGATCAGATGGAAGCACCAAGCGCCGTTATCCATGGAAAAGAGGCTCCCACTGCACTAACTTCTGCTCCGATTCTTCCCATTCGAGGGCCGGATCCGAACCTTTGACGATGCCGGTTCCTGCGTACAAATAGACGCGCGAGTCTATCACGAGGCAGGAGCGGATCGCAACAGCGAATTCGGCCCTCTCTTCAGAGTAATGGCCGATAGGCGCTCCATAAAGCCCTCTCGCAAACGGTTCGTGTTCTCTTTGCCAGGCGGCGGCTTTTTCTTTTGGCCATCCGCCGAGGGCAGGCGTCGGGTGGAGGGCATCGAGGATCATCTTGTCGTCGATCCCTTCTTTCAGTGTGGCGCTGATCTTCGCATGGAGGTGGGCGACCGTCGGCGTGCATACGAGCGTGCGCGGGGAGATATGTACTTCCGATTGGGAAAGGGGTTGAATGGCTCCCGCGATCCTCTCTTTTACGATGCCGAATTCACGAAGGTCTTTTTCGCTCGTCAATAGCTCTTCTTTTGCGTAGAGCGGGCGCGTTCCCGCTAGGGCGTCGCACTCAATGAGCCGCCCCTCCCGCTTATAGAGCCTTTCAGGAGAAGAGCCGAGAAAAGCCGCATGCGGGGCGACTTGGAGAAAAAAATTGGTCTGCCCCGGTTTTTTGAGGGCTGAAAAAAGGGCGAGCGGATCGATCGGCTTCCCGCATTCTATTTCCACCCGCTTTGCGACAACGACTTTGTCCAGCTCTCCGGTGTGGATGGCCCTGAGCGCGTGCCGGATTTTCTCTTCCCATTCAGCCCGGTTTGGGTGGGAGTTGGAGCAAAGTCTTTTTAACGGAGAGAAGGGGAGAGGTTCGCCTTTTTGGACGAATTCTCCGGCAATAGCGACCGGGGAAAAAAGTTGCCACTCGCTGCTTTTTTTTGCGCAATAGTTTCGCCACGTGAAGAGAGGGCCGGAGACGGAGGCCGCGACGCCTTGGCCTGCCATCGAAACCGTCCCTTCGCGGTTTTCCCAATAGAACTTGGGGTAATCCTGCCTCAAAGCGCTTCGCCCCGATACAGCGTGACGGAGCCGAAACAGAGCGGGATGGCCTGGGCTTTTCTCCAGCCGCTCTCCTTCATCCACTGGAGAAAGGCATCGCCGTAAGCAAACCCTTCGATGGTCCGGTTGAGATAGCGGTACGCGTCGGGGGCTTTGGAGAGAAAGCAGCCAATCTGCGGAAGCAGATGGCGGAGATAAAATAGATACGGCCCCCGAAACAGATTGTCCGGCAGAGAAAACTCTAAAATCAGGCAGCGGGAAGCCACGCGGCGGATTTCTTTGAGCGCTTGGATGGGGTCATTGACGTTTCGGATGCCGAAGGAAAAGGTGCAGACGTCGAACGCATTGTCTTCGAAGGGAAGCGCCAGCGCGTCTGCCTCCAGAAAGTCGGTTTTAGGGCCATAGGGCTTGGCTGCAAATTTTTTCTTGGCGATCTCAAGCATCCCCTTCGAGAGGTCGATGCCGGTTGCTTTAGCGATGGGGGCTCCCGCTTCAAAAAGGGCGCGGATCTGGTCGCCTGTGCCTGTTGCGAGATCGAGGAGGGCGAGCCCTTCTTTTTTGGGGAGGTGGGAGGCAAGCCTTTTTCGCCAGCGCATGTCCATGCCGAACGAGAGGATCCGGTTGGCCCGGTCGTACTGCGGAGAGATGCGGTCGAACATCGATGGAACGTCTGGAAACATGCCGTGAACTTATATGAATTTCTTCGCTTGCACGTCAAGGAAAAATCCCTTATCCTTACGCGCAAAATCCGAGAGGCGGGATGGAAGTTTTAGGATCGGAGTCGAAGACGAACAGTCTCGACGATCTCCTGCAGGAAAAGCTCGAAAAGGCGTTTCATAAGCAGACGTCCAAGGTGCGCCTCCACGATATCGCTAAAATTGCCTCTGAGCACTCTCCCATCGACCTTGCCCACGCAGCATCCCACCTTCCCCACAATGTCCGTCCGGTCCTCTATGAAAATCTCCCGAACCGCGACGCGAAGATCCGGTTCGTCATCAACACGGACGGCGACACCCGCCTCGCTCTCTTCCGCCATCTGACCGACCTCGAATTGAAAAAACTATTTGATAAGATGCCGGTCGACGACGCGGCCTGGGTGATCGAGGATATGCCCGAAAGGCGGTTTCGGCGGCTGATGGAGCAGATCGACTCCAAGAAGGCGAGCCGGATCGTCGACTTGAAAAAGCACCACCGCAATAGTGCCGGCCGCTTAATGACCTCCGAGTTTTTCGCCTTCACGATGGAGATGACGATCGGGGAGGCCGCCGCCTATATTCGCGACAACCCGCGGATCGATTTCGCGAGGGGGATTTTTATCCTCAACCAGGCAGGCGAGCTGCAGGGGACGGTCCCGGCCCGCAACATGATGATCAATCCTCCCACGACGCCGCTTCGGCAGGTGATGCGGCCGGTCCTCCATAAAGTGACGCCGGATGCGACGCGCGAAGAGGTGATCGACCTGGTCGAGCGGTACAAGATTTTTAACTTGCCGGTCGTCAATATCGACAATGACCTGATCGGGGTGATCACGCAGGAAGATATCGTCGAGGCGATGGAAGATTTAACGGACATGACGATCGCCCACATGGCGGGCGCAAGGGAAAAGTTCAGCAGCGCCGATTCGGTCATGAAGCGGTTTGTTGCGCGCGCGCCTTGGCTTGTCGTGACGCTATTTGCCGGCCTCGTCAACGTCGGCGTCATGTCCTCCTTTCAGCGCTATGAAGGGGGGATTTTGACCTTCGTCCTCTTTTTCGTGCCTCTCATCACCGGCATGTCGGGGAATATCGGCCTTCAGTGCAGTACGATCCTGATCCGGGGGATGGCCCTTGGGACGATTCCGTCGCACAGCAAGCGGGAGATGATCCTCAAGGAGCTGGCCAGCGGTCTTTTTACCGGCGCCTTCTTTGGGGTCTTCTGCGGTCTCGTCGTCTATCTGCTCGACGTGCTTGGCGGAGGCGCTTTTCTGGGAACGAGTCCGGCGGCCGTCGGCGCAATCATCGGCTGCGGGCTTCTCGGCAGCTGCTTTGCCGGAACGCTCCTCGGCATTTTTTCCCCGCTCTTCTTTTCCCGTATCGGGATTGATCCGGCAGTTTCCGCAGGACCGATCGTCACCGCGTTCAACGACTTTCTCTCCATGACGATCTTTTTCCTGATCGCCTGGGGCATCCGCGCCGTCTTTTTGTGATTCCCTCAACTGTCAGATTCACGGGAAGCTATGCAATGTTTTTCGTATGTCATGCGGAGAATAGCTTGCGAATGGGGCGTTCTAGCGACCGCACAAATGTCACACTTCGACTTGTGAATGGACGAAGTTTAGATATACCCAAGTAAACTGAAGACTTGGTCATCAGCACGATTTTTGAAACGGATTTTGTGACCAAGGACAGGGTCAACGATAGAAACGATGAAACGAGAAAACGATGAAATTATTGTGTGCGATTAAAATGGCACTGACTCCTCAATAGTTTCTTCAGCAACGTCATCTTGCAATTGCAATTTTTTCGGTAAAGCAACCATTTTTCTGTAAATTCACTTTTCTTCCTCTCTTCCCCCGCCTAGTTATACCATTCCAAAAAAACAAATTCATAAATTTAATTGACAGGGTCTGTTAGACTATTTGCCTTTCAAAAAGGATGTTTATGCGTGGAAGAAAGGCTGGGGCTATCAAAGACCTCGAACAATACGAT
>DAIDLB010000023.1 GCA_027449725.1 Chlamydiota bacterium | reverse complement strand
AAGACATAGAGGCGAGTGGGCCCGTTCAATAGAAATATAGTCGGCGAGGCAGGGATATCCGTTCTTCGCCTTCGGTTTTGTCCCTTTTAACATCCGATAATAGACCGATTGCAACGGGTAAAGCCGCTTTACATTTTTGTCCTGCAGGCGGAGCTTTTCAAGAACGGGATCGATCTTTTCGGAAGCGGCCGAGGCGATCATTGCATCCAGGAGTTGGTATTCGAGCCGGAGCTCTTCGCTAAACAGGGGCTTTTGGTAGAGCGAGCGAAGCAGTTTGGCCGCTGTTTCATATAAAATGGGATTTTCGTCTCTCCCTTTTTCGATGAGAGGCCATAGGTTGAGGCGGGAGCATTCCCCATTGAGATGGGAGGGAGATTCTTCCTCTTCCTGAGGCGGTTGGTCGGATGAGGGTGTTTTGGGGGAATCGGATTCGGTTTTTTTAGGAACTGCCCGAATGGCGTTAAAATACTCCGTTTCGTAGGAGTTGCAAATTTTACGGGATGCGGTCAAGTGGTTGTTACAGGCGATTTCGACAGGGTTGGACAAAAGGTGTTTATGCATCGAGAGAGAGAAGGTGCAGGTGCAGATGAGGAGGATGCCAAAAACGAGTCCAAGGAGGTTCATGCGGGACCCTTCTCGTAGGTGATTGGATCGGCGATAGGCAGCGAAAATGCGAACGCGAGATCTTTCTCCTTCTGTTTTACAAGAACGCGGACGATCGGCGGAATGTCCCACCGGTCTTTCGGCCAGGCTTTGAGCCATTCGATCGAGGCGGCGTGGGCCTCGGACTTTCTAGACAGAAATTGAAATTCGAGCTGTTTTACCTGTTGCAGGAGCAGCTCTTTCCGAAAGCATTTCTTGGCGTCCTGCGATAGGGGTGTAATGGATAAAATAAGATTTTCCTGTTCATCGAGGATCAACTCTCCCAAAACAGCTCCGCTGAAGCGCGGATCGGGGTCAATTCCATTGTCAAAGACCGCGGCAAGGCCGGGAGATTCGCCGTCAAGGCTAAAGAGCGAAGAGGTTGCTCTGTTGGAAAGATTGGATCTTGGGACGATCGAAGTGAAAAAGTGAAGCAGGCGGATTTGGAGATGCTCTCGAACAATGGCTTCTTTCCGGATCAGGTCGACTTTTCGATCGAATTTGAGGGTGTTTCCGAAAAAATTGAAGAGCAAAGAAAGGATGGCGCCGATCAAGACAAGGGCAACAAGCAGCTCCATGAGGATGATAGCCTTTTTTGCGGACCCTTGCATGGACACCCCAACCGAAATAGGGGGCAATTCTATCAGCAAATGAAACAAATCGCCAGCGCTTTATTTTTGACAGCGGGCAGTAAAAAGGGCGAGAGCGCCGCCCAGGATGAGAAAGAAAAAGAGGCTGAAAATATTGGGCAGGGCTGCGTCAGCGTCCACGGGTACGATGCCGAGAATGGTCAGGAGGGCGATGAAAATGCCGATGAGGGCGTCGCCCCCAACAAAACCGGAGGCAAGTAGGATGCCCCTTTCTTGCATGGCCTCGTTCGGATTTTTCCGGTTGATGAATTCCCTTGCAAGGCCGCCGATAACGGTGGCTGCGGTAATCGAGAGGGGAAGATAGAGGCCGAGGGCAAAAGGAAGGATGGGGATGCGGAGAATCGACAAGGCAATCCCGATGAGGACGCCGATGCCGACCAGCGTATAGGGGAGATTGCCGCCGATGACCCCTTCCGCGATGATTGCCATCAAAGTAGCCTGGGGAGCGGGCATGTCGGGCGAACCGATCCCATAGGCTGCATCAAAAATATAGAGCGTGTAGCCGAGCGCGAGCGCGGGGAGAGCGACGCCAATGACCTCTGCGATTTGCTGGGCCTTTGGCGTGGCGCCGAGAATAAAACCGGTTTTCAGGTCTTGCGAGGTCGTTCCTGCCAAGCTGATCGCAACGCAGGAGACGCACCCCATGGTGATGGCGGAGATGAGGTAGAGCCTTTCAGTCCATCCGAGCAAGACGAAGAGGATGCAGGTGATGAGCATTGTTGTGATGACCATTCCCGAGACGGGATTGGCCGTGCTGCCGACCAGGCCGACGGTAAACGAGGTGACAGCGACGAAGAAAAAGCTAAGCACCGTCAGGAGGAGAATGGTGAAAAAATTCATCTGCATCCCGGGAAAGAGCCAGAGGGTTAGGATGACGGCGATCGATCCGAACACCAGCCAGTTCATGGAAATGTCCTGGTCTGTCCGTTCGAGGTGGACTTTTCTTCCTCTTCTTTTGAAGAGCTCTTTCATGCTGGCATGGACGGTCTTATAGAGGAGCGGAACGATTCGAAACAGGCCTGAGAGGCCGCCGATGGCAAGAGTGCCGGCGCCGATATAGCGGACGTAGCTGCTCCAGATCGCGTCGGCGCTCATTTCCGAGACAGGGAGGCCGGAGGGATAGATCAGCGCAGTCCCGAGGCCAAATATTTTGATGAGTGGGATGATGACCCACCAGGCTGTAATGCCGCCGGCGAACATCATGCCTGCGATGCGGGGGCCGATGATATATCCGACGCCGAGAAGGGCCGGGGTGGTATCGATGCTATAGATGGTGTTATGAAAAAACGAAAAAGTCCAGGAGGGGGTCTCTTTCCAGAAGAAAAAGATGTTGGTGCAAACCTTATACGCGGCCGCCGCAAGCGCGCCCCAAAGACCCATGATGGCGGAGCTCTTATTCTTTTCGCCCGCTTTCAGGATCTCGGCGCAGGCGACGCCTTCCGGAAAGGGGATTTTGCCGTGTTCTTCGACGATGATGAAGCGGCGCATCGGGATCATAAAGAGGATTCCGAGAATGCCTCCAAGAGAGGTGAGGAGAAAGATCCGGCCGATCGAGGGCTGCTCGCCTAAAAAAAAGAGGGCGGGGATCGTGAAGACGACGCCTGCTGCTAAAGTCTCCCCGATCGTGGCGATGGTTTGGACCG
>DAIDLB010000022.1 GCA_027449725.1 Chlamydiota bacterium | reverse complement strand
CCCTCCGGATGGCCGGGATAGCAGGTGATCGAAAGGGCTCCTTTTTCGCCAAGAAGCCGGGCCGCTTTCCGGATGCTTGCCATTGTGGTGGCGGTTTGCGTTGTCACTGTCTTGTCCGCGCCTGGGAGATAGCCAAGATTGTAGATGATCAGCGATGGAGGATGCGGGAGGGGAACCTGGTCGATTTCTGAGTGGCAGCGCCTATGGAAAAGGACGCGGGCGAGATGCTCTTCCGGAATCGTCTGCCGAAGCAGCCGTTCCGTTTGCTCGAGAGCCGCAGACTGGATGTCCAGGCTGATGAGGAGGCTTTCGGGGTGTTTGAGTAAAAGCTGCGCCAAGAGGCAGCTGTCATGGCCGTTGCCGGAGGTCGCGTCGATTGCTGCGTCGCCCGGCCGGAGATGTGATTTCCAGTAGGCATGGGCAAGTGTTAAATGGGGCGCTTTCATGGCCCGAAGTATATGAAAAGGAAAAGTTTACAGTCAACAGTTTCAAAGAGCCCTTGTCTATATATCGGCCTATGGATAAAATCTCTCGCATCTCACGGGGTATTAGCTCAGTTGGTTAGAGCGCCACGTTGACATCGTGGAGGTCAGCTGTTCGAGTCAGCTATATCCCAAATGGTCACAGAACTTGCCCGTAAAAATTCCTTTTCAAGGATTCTTGCAGGAGCCATCGTCGAACTCCTGCCTGGCGCTCAAATTATCCAGGCAGGTCTTTCTTTCCATGGCTACGCTTGCGACTTTCTTTATTCCGCCCCGCTTTCGCCCGAATTGCTTGAACGTCTCTCGGAGCGAATGAGGCAGGTCATCCGGGAAAACCGGGAGATCCGCATCCTCGAGATGGTGCCGTTCAGCGCCTCCGAATTCTTCAAGAAAAACGAACAAAAAGAGCGAGCTTCCCAGGTCTTGAGGCAGGAAGGGCTCGTTCGCCTTGTCCGCTTGGGCGATTTTGCCGACTGGTGCGAAGAGGGGGAGCACCTCTCTTCTACGGGCTCCGCGGGCGCGTTCAAGCTTCTCAATGAGACAAAGCTTGGCCGAAAGAGAACTCGGATCTTCGGAATTGCCGCACCCTCAAAAAAAGAATTAAAAGATCTCTCGTCCGCTTGGGAGCGGTTTGGGGAAAAGGACCACGAACGGGAGGGGCTTGGCCTTTGGTGTAAAGAAGGTGGGGACCGCCTGTGGCTTCCGAAGGGGTTGGATGCTCGCGGCCGCCTGGCCTCTTTCTGGCGGAAAGCCTTTGCTCCGCTGGCGCAGCAGGTCGAGGGAGGGCAGGCTATTTTGGAGCGGCTTTCTGAAAAAATTCCTTCTTCGATGGAATTATTGAAGCTCTCGGGCGATGCCGGCGATCGGGGCCTTCTCGATGCGCCTCTTTCTTTAGCGTTGAGAATCAATCATTTCCTTGATTTGCAATCCTTTTGTTCTTCTTTCTTGCAAACCATTCATAAATGCCTTACCATTTTGGGCTTTGCTTATCGTATCCGCTGCTTTGGCAAAAAGCGGAAGGGTTGCCTCTTCAGGCGCTCCCTCGAAGAATTGGGGTGGAGCTTCCAGGAGGTGGAGGCAGATGGAGGTTCGAGGTTGGAGTTTCTGGCTGAGGACGCGTTGCGGTGCGAATGGGTTTTAGCGGAGATCGGCGAGTTGAAGCTGAAGAATCTCCGGGGGCTCTTTGCTACGGTTTGGGTTGAAAGAAACCTTGCTCTTTTGATAGAACAGAGCGATGGAAGTTCGCCTTTTGGCTGGCTTAGGACCCTTTAAATTGAATAGGCTGTTGATTGAGAATAAATAGAGAAATTCGGGCGGATCGCCTGAGAGTGATCACCGAGAGCGGGGAGCAGGTCGGGATTTTGACGCTGCGCGAGGCGCTGGCGAAAGCGGAGGAAATGGGGCTTGATCTTGTTGAGATCTCCCCGCAGGCCAAGCCGCCGGTTGCGAAGATCATCGACTACGGAAAATTCCGCTATTTGCAGCAGAAGCGAGAGAAAGACAGCAAGAAATCGCAGGTGCAGATCAAGGTGAAAGAGATTAAGCTGAAGCCGAATATCGACACCCATGATTTTGAGACCAAGCTGAAGCATGCGAGAGAGTTTCTTGTGAAGGGGAACAAGGTGCGCATCACCTGTATGTTCCGCGGTAGGGAAATGCTCCATCTTGACTTGGGAGTAAAAGTAGTAAACCAGTTTTGCCACGACCTGAGCGATGTGTCGACCATTGAATCTCCTCCCAAGCTGTTGGGACGGGCAATGTCGACCACTCTCGCTCCGAGCGGCAAGCGAACAAAACCTGTAATCAAACGATCTGAGAAAGGAGAAGAATCTCGTGCCGAAGATGAAAACACGTAAGGCAGTTAAAGCGCGATTCAGTGTGACCGGAACCGGAAAACTGAAGAGAACAAGACCGGGCCGCCGCCATATTTTGACGAAGAAAAGCTCGAAACGCAAAAGATCTCTTGCGAAGTCGAGGCTGGTGGACGATGGTCAGTTAAAAATGTTTAAAATCCTCATGGGCGTATAACAATGGTAAGAGTAACGAATGCAGTAGCGGCCCGCCGAAGAACAAAAAGACTCCTGAAGCTGTGCAAAGGATTCTATGGCGACCGCAAAAATCACTTGAAGCTGAGCAAAGACGCGGTGATGACCGCGCTGGCGAATAACTACAGGCACCGCAAACAACGCAAGCGCGATTTCCGGCGCCTCTGGACGACCCGAATCGGCGTCGCGGCGAAGATCAATGGCATTTCCTACAGCAAGTTCATCAACGGACTGAAGCGCGTAGGATGCATCCTGAACCGCAAGATCCTTTCTGATCTTTCGGTGAGAGATCCTGCCGCGTTCCGTGCGATTGCCGATTCCGCCAAGCAAGGCTTGGTCGCTTAAATTCCGTTTGAGGCGGAGGTAAAATGAGCCTTTCCGAGCGCATCGGCCAGATGCGCGAGCATTTCCTCCGCGAGCTCAGTGAACTCGCGACGGCAAAAGATCTCGAGTCGCTTAAGCTCAAATATTTTGGCAAAAAGGGGCCTATCCAGGCCCTGATGCTTGAGCTTAAGTCTTGCTCGTCCGATGAGCGCCCCCTTTTAGGCAAGATGATCAATGACCTGAAAGAGGAGCTTTTTTCCCACTGCGAGCACAGCTTGGCGAGAGTCAAGGCGAGCGAGATGGAAGAGCGACTGAACCGGGAGCAAATCGATCCCACGCTTCCCGGGCGGCGCCGTTTTTATGGCCGCAGTCATCCGGTGAGTCAGCTCCTCGACCGGGCCGTCGATATCCTGATCGGCATGGGCTTTTCCGTGCGCCTGGGACCTAACGCCGACACCGACTACTACAACTTCGGCGGGTTGAATTTTGCGCCGGACCATCCTGCGCGCGATATGCAGGACACCTTTTATCTCAATACGGAGTGGCTGCTCCGGACGCATACGAGCAATGTGCAGGTCCATGCGATGGAAGAGATCGAGCCTCCGATCCGCGTGATTGCGCCCGGGCGCTGCTTCCGGAACGAGACGGTCTCGGCTCGCTCCCATGTGTTTTTCCATCAGATCGAGGGGTTTTATATTGACCGGAACGTCTCTTTTGCCGACCTCTTTGCGACGATGGAAGAATTTTGGAGCAAGCTGCTTGGCGAGAAAGTGACAACCCGATTCCGTCCAAGCTATTTTCCGTTTGTGGAGCCGGGGCTTGAGGTCGATGTGCGCTGCACCTCTTGCAAGGGAAAAGGATGCAGGCTCTGTAAGCAAAGCGGCTGGCTGGAAGTATGCGGGGCCGGAATGATCCATCCGAATGTTTTGAAGATGGGCAACATTGATCCCGACGTCTATTCGGGCTATGCCTGGGGCATGGGGATTGAGAGATTGGCGATCTTGCAGCACGAGATTCCCGACATCCGGATGTTCACGCAAAACGACCTTCGCTTCCTATCTCAATTTTGAAGCTTGCTTTTTAGATACGTTGTTCGTATCCTATGACTTTCTTTTGCGGAAGAGTGGCAGAGTGGCCGATTGCGCCTGTCTTGAAAACAGGAAACCCGAAAGGGTTCGTGGGTTCGAATCCTACCTCTTCCGTATCTTCTTTCTCGGAGTGACTCGATGGCTGCGATTGCTGAAGCTGATTTTGATTCGGATCGATTGAGCGCTCTTTCCATTGAAAAAAAAAATGGCCCAACTGATGTAAAGACGCAGAAAGCGGCTCTGTATGCTTTATCTGCCCTAAGTCTTTTTGGAGCGGGCGTTGCTTCTACAGCCGCTATTTGTTCACCGGTATGCGCTGGCCTCGTTCTGACTTCTCTTTTTTTGGCTCTCTACTCCCACTCACTCACTGATTATACCGATCCGGCGACTCTTGCGCATATTCGGACAGAAGCTTTGAATCAAAGCTTGACGGAGATCGTGCAGGCTCATGGATGGCAAAATCTTTTTATCTACGCCCTTTTGGATGAGGAAGCCTTTAAGACTGCCTATCGCGAGCAGGCCGATACCCTTTCTTTCGAGCGGGTTCTCGTATTCTATCGCGAAGCATTGGGAAATCTCGTTCAGGCGAGGAGGCAAGGCGCCGGAGCTGACTTTCTGATCCCATCTCCTTTCGAATGGAAAAACCGTTTTTATTTAGACACGGAACGGCTACGGATTGATCTCGTTGCAGAGAGATTTTCCCTTTCCGAATTGAAGGCATTTGAAATTCTTGGGACGGAAGAGGGGGCTCTCTTTGAGGAAGTGAAAAGGGAAATTGCTTCTTATCACGATAGTAATGCTGCGCTTCAAGAGCAGTTCGCTTCACGCACAGCAACCGAATACTCGCTTCTTCAAAGTGTGATCGAAGCGGCCGAGCTTGTCTATGCCCAGCATCCGGCCCATCGCCTGCTCAGGCAAATGAGGTCTTATTTTTGCTATCACTGCGGGGCGTTCAACCACCAGTATTATTCGATGATCCGCGATCTCGAATGCTCCCTCCTCGAAGCTCGTGAAACGAGGGAACGGGCCATCGCAGCGGCCCATGAGCAGTATCGACTCGCTGTTTTACCGGTGCGGAGGGAGATCGACGCACTGATCCTTGCCAGCAAAGAGCAGTACGAACTAAAGATCTCCCTTCTAGACCAAATGTATCGTGCGGCTATAGCCGAGCGCCTGGCCAATTCACGGTGCTGAGGACACGGTTGCCTTCCTGAACCCTCGCTTGGAGATCTTGCTGCGGCAGCTCTCGGATATACCGTCTGCCGAGGGTGATGTGAAAGCCCCGCCCCTGATGTTGCAGAGTGGCGTCCGGCCGAATATACCCGTCGATCAGGAGCGACATGCGAAAGAGGTTGAGCTCCTGCGATACCCCTACGTCCAAAATTAATAATTCTTCGAAGGGTTGATTCGGCCCGCTTTGATGGAGCACGGTTTTGAGCCTGAGTGGAATGAGTTCTCTATTTTGGATCAGGCGAGAGAAGTCGGCTTGAATTTTTTCCCGGTCCTTCGCCGTCAAGTATTTAGTATCCTGCGCATCGGCGATCGTGATATGGGGGTTTAGCGAGCGGTGAACCCCTCTTTGCTGCACTTCCAAATGATCTACCGCTTGAAGGTAAAACGCGTCGAATTGCTCCTGGGGGACGTTCATCGCGATATAACGGTCTGTAACATAAAGAGGTTCCGGTGCTCTTGGAGAAATTTCTTCAGAGGAGGATGCTTCCGAGGGGCTGGTAAAGATGAACTCTGCGGGCGCAACCTGTTTTTTTGAGGCCGGAGTTCTGGAAGAACTCGATCCTTCCGAAGAGGAAGCAGCGAGGATGCTGCTGCTGCTGCTTTCTGAGTCGGTCGAGATGCTTTTATCCCTCTTTTTTTGTCTTCTTACTCCATTCCGAAGGCGATTTCTCTCAGATTTTTTCTGTCTCGCTGCTTCTTTGTTAACAGGGGCGGGCTGCTCCTCTTCGGCTGCGGGAGTGGGTTCTACGATCGTCTTATTCTTGGGCGCTTCGCCTGGAGTGACGACCTTTTTTCCAAAGCAGCGGCTGATCGTTCCGATCAGACCTGCGGCTGCGATCGCC
>DAIDLB010000021.1 GCA_027449725.1 Chlamydiota bacterium | reverse complement strand
CGAGACCATTGCACTCCGTGCAAGGCGAGTGAGGAGGGTCAATTTTGTAAAGCCGCAGCGAGCCCAAATCCACAAAATCTGACGGAGCGCGGTATATATACTACTGTCGATATTGCCCCCCGAAAAAGAATCGATCCTGGGGCAAAAGAACCCGAAAATCGACAGAACCCAGTTTGTGGACAGTCTCTTAGAGGTCCCGCGAAAAGGCTCTCCTGGGGCAAAAGGGCGTTTTTTTCCTTCTTAAAGCGAGATTTGCGCCGAGCGCTGGGAAGCCGCTGCAACCGCGGCGGAAATGCCGGCAGCGGCTTTTTCTTTTCGCATTGCTTCAAGCCCCGCCTGCGTTGTGCCGCCGGGAGTGGCAATACTATGGAGAAGATCCTGCGGCAAAGCGCCGCTTTGCAGCAATTTTGCCGCTCCAAGAAAGGTCTGCGACGCAATTGCCACTGCTTGCGCGTAGGTAAATCCCTCCCGTTCGCCCTGTCTAGCCATCGCTTCGATCAGCTCCAGCACAAAGGCAGGGCCGCTTCCGGCCATCGCGCAGCCGATATCCATCAGCGCTTCCGGGATCTCCATCGCCTTGCCAAAAGCGCCGAACAAAAGCCCCGCCTGACTTCGATACTCCGCCGAGGCGCCGGAAGCGAAGGAAAGAAGGGTCATCCCTTCCCCAACCGAAGCGGCGATGTTCGGCATCGCACGGGCTAGCTGAGCGCCGGGCCCCAGTTTTTTTTGAATAAAAGAAAGTTGAATTCCCGCCGCAATCGAAATCACCTTTTTATTTTGGAGGGGCAAGGCGTTGATTTCGCTTAAAACCCCATCGAGTTGGCTCGGACGGACGCAGAGAAGAAGCCAGTCCGAATGATCGACCAGATGGGCCAGGCTCGTAGCCGTTATCCTATATTCCTCTTCATTTTGCTTCGCTTTGGCGGGATCGCGCCTGTGAAACAAAATTTGAGAACGGGGAACCAGACGAGCCCTTTCAAGGGCCCCGCACATCACCTGGGCCATATGGCCAAAGCCGACAAACCCGAGCCGCAGATTTTCTGTCTTCATAAGTCGATAATAAGGAAAATCGCAATTCCATCAAAAACTATTATCAGAAATCAATCTATGCTGTAGAATGCTTGCAATTTAGAGGGGAAATGCAAAGACTCTTACAGAAGGCGTTTGGGATCTATCCGGGAGAAGGCGTTAAAGCGCTCCGATTTGCCAAAATGGCGATTTTTTGGGCCCTTGGGATCATGACCCTGGAGACCCTCTCCGACGGTCTTTTCCTTGAAAAAATCGGCTCCGACGCCCTCCCCACCACCTACCTCACGATCGCCGTCTTGATGATCGGGGTTTCCTCGCTCATGCTCTATATTTTACGAATTTCCAGCCCCTATCGGATCCTGACGACAGTCATGGGGATCGGGGCCTGTATCGGGATTGCCGCTGCCATCTTCCTCTTCGGGTCGCCGCCTCCCTGGTTTTGGGGTTGTTTCAAGGTCCTTTCCAGGATGCTTTTCGTCATGCTGATCGCCTGCAGCTGGACCTTTATCGACCAATACCACGACCTGCAAGACGCAAAAAGGGTCTATTCTCTCTATAGCGCCGCCTTTTTTTTCGGCAATATCTGCTCGGGCACGCTCATCAACCTGATTTTAGAGCCGCTCGGCTACTCGTGGCTCCTTCTGATCGCAGCCGCCTCGCTCCTCTTGGCGCTTCGAGAGGCGCGCCAGATCACCCTAAAGACCCCTCCGGCTCACGACGACAGCACGGAAGGAATTTTTTCAAGCGACCGGAGCGGCCTTTCCGCGATTGTCCGGCTTATTAGCCGCTCGCCCTACACCATCCTCCTCCTTCTCCTCAGCCTCCTGATCCAACTCCTTTGGACGGTCTCCGAGTTCAGCTATATGGACAGCTTCGGCCGTTTCATAGGCGGAGGAACCGAAGCTGGCGAAGGGGCGATCGCCGAGTTTTTAGGCCGCTGCCGCGCCTGGATTTCGGCCTGCAACATCTTCATGGGGCTCTTTTGCTACAGCCGTTTTGTCCGAAAACTCGGCCTGAATAACGCGATCCTGATCACCCCCCTCTTCTTCGTCCTGGTCTACTCCCAGTGGGTCTTCAACGACTCGCTCTTCATCGCTGTCTGCGGCTTGGTAGCCGTCGACGGGATTCTCTTTACAGTGGAGGACAATTCATTCAACCTCCTGACTAATGCGGTCCCGGCCAAGCTCAAGTCGAAAGTGAGGATCATCAACGACTCTTTCTTCGAGCCGATCGGGCTTCTCTTCAGCTCGCTTCTCCTGCTGAGCATCCAGTCTGAGAGCCGCATCCTCGGCGGCATTCTGACGATTTTGGCTGTCACTGTGACGCTATGCCTACGTGCGCGCTACTCCAAAGCGCTTCTTTTGAACCTGAAAGAAAATGCGCTCCACTTCGAGCGGAAGGTATTGGATTGGTTTGGCTCTTTGAGCCGCCGCGAAGAAAAGGAGTCGCGAAAAGACATCCTCGACGCGCTCCGAAGCCCGGAAGAAGATCTCCGTCTCTTTGCCTGTGAGGCGCTCCTCTCTCTTCAGGAAAGAGGCGTACTGCCCCAAATTCTCGAGGTGAGCCGGGCATTTGGAACGCTGAGCAAAATCCGCCTCCTGCAGCTCTTTGAGGCAAGCTCGTTTGCCGACGACGGCCGCGTGCTCAAAGCCATCGAGTGCTGGGTGAGCGAGAGCGAATCACCTGAATTTTGCAAATGGGGCCGCTTCTACCTGGCCAAACGGGGAATCCACAGCCAAAGCGTTGAGGAAGCCGAAGAAGAAGATCTCTTGCTGAAGGGAGCCGCCCTTCTCGCCCTTCAATCCGAAGGAACCTTAAGCCGCGCCATTGCAGCAAAGAAAATCGACCTGATGCTGAAGTCGGCGAACATCGACGAGATCAGCATGGCGCTTGAAATCCTGAATGAGGGCGCTATCACCAAAGCATTGCCATTCCTCTCGCACGATTCGGTCTTGGTCAAGCGCTCGGCGGCGCGCGCCATCGCGAAGCTTGCGACCCGAGAATTTGCCGCACATGCGGGAAGGCTGATCGAAGAGATCGAATCGGCCAGAGACAATCTCTTCCGCCTCTCTTGCCTCGAGGCCCTCGGGAAAATCGCGGACACCTCCACCGTCAAAGACCTCCTCGTCGCCAGCGTTTATTTCCGCCCTAACGAGCGGAGAAAAACCGAGGAGATCATCGTCCAGATGGGACTTAAAACCGTGCCGCTCCTCCTTTCAATCACCAAAGACATTTCGATCCCTGAGCGGGGCCGCATCCTCGCCGGAAAAATCCTCGGACGCCTGGCCCTCCCCCAACTCCAGGCAAACCTTCTCGAGGTGATCGACGTTGAGATCGACCGAGCCTATTTTTACTTTTATTTCGGCCAGTCGATCCAAAAGCAATACCCTCTCTATGATTTGAAAATGCTTGAGCACGCCCTTCTCGCCGGCTTCCAATCGGTCATCGACTTCATCATCCACCTCCTCGCGGCGGCGGGATCGATCGAAGAGCCCGAGCTCCTCGTCCGCGCGCTTCATAGTCCGAACGCCAAGGTGCAGTCACATGCCGTCGAGAGCCTCGAAAAGACATGCAGCCCCCGTCTGTTTGCGCGCATAGCTCCCCTCATCGACGATCTGCCTCTCGTCGAGCGGATGGCCGCTTGCCTGCGCCATAAAAGAGATTTGCCCCGTCTATCCCTTTCCGATCTCCTCGCCCGGCTCGACCAGTCGCCGTCTCTCTACGACAAAATCGTCGCCGCCCGGCTCAAATCGACCCTCCAGATGCCCAATTGGAGGCAAGAGCTGCGCGAGCAGATCAAACAATCCGACGAAACCTTTCACCATTTTGCCTATGAGTTGCTCCAGACATGAAACCATTAAGCCTGATTGAAAAAGCGTTTTTCCTCAAACGGGTCAAGCCGTTTTCCGACCTGGACCTCGATTTGCTCCTCGCGGTCTCGGAAAAGCTCTACTATGACGAGTACGACGCCGGCGAGCGGGTCTTTACGTTCGGCCAGGCGGCCAACCGGATGTATCTGATCGTCCGAGGAAGCGTCGAAATCCAAGACGAGATGATGCGGCCTCTCTATACCCTGGAAGCGAACGACTTTTTTGGAGACGAATCGATCTTCAACGAGCAGCCGAGACGCTACGGCGCAATCTGCAAAATCGACACAGAGCTCCTCACCCTTTCGAGGAGCCACCTCCTCTCCGTGATCTCGGAGTGCCCCTCCGTCGCCGTCTCTCTCCTCCAATGCTATGCACAGCAAATCCCCTGCAGGGCCAAACTATGAAAATCCGAACGCGATTGCTTATATCTCTTCTGCCCGCCTTCGCAATCGCCTTGATCTTAGCCGTTTTCTCTTCCCACACTCCGAACGCTTTGCTGAACATCGCCCTCCCAATCTTCTCCGCAGCCATTTCTCTCTATCTGATGGCCGGCAAAATCATCCGTCCCATCAAAACACTCAACGATTCAGCCCTCGAAATTGCCGCAGGGCAATATGGGAAGTCGATTCAACTCAAAGGACCCAAAGAATTGGGCGAGCTGGCCAACACCCTCAACACGATGAGCGAATGCCTCCTCGAGCACATCAACTCGCTCAAAGAAAACGCCTTGCAAAACGAAAGATCCTATTGCGAAACAGCCTATGCGC
This sequence comes from Chlamydiota bacterium, assembly GCA_027449725.1. Lineage (GTDB taxonomy): Bacteria > Chlamydiota > Chlamydiia > Chlamydiales > SM23-39 > JAKBAE01. The sequence continues at coordinate 1,607 of DAIDLB010000021.1, read as the reverse complement.
GGCTTCTCCAACAGCATCTTCTCCAAAAAAGCATTGATGAATGCGCCTCGGACGCGATCGCCATCAAGGCAATCTCCTTCCCCTCCGCTTCTCCAAAAGGACTCCTTCTGAACTACCCCGGAAAACAGGACCGCTTCGCCCTCCATCTTTTAGAGGCTAAAGAAGAGGGAATCGACGGAATGGTGTCCCTCTACAAAGAGCAGCCGGGCAAGAGCCTCTCGCTTTATCTGGATGAAGGGGTTCTTCACGCCAAAGCGAAAGGTTTCCCCTTCCCCTTCCTCTGGTCCCACGCAGACGAAGAGCTCTTCTCTCTCAAAATAGGCTCTCTCCCTATCCAGCCCGGCGACTATGTTTTTCTCATGAACCAGGCCCTCCTCGCTTTCTTCAAAAGCCCCGCCCGCATCTCCCAGCTCCTCGCCAAAGTCCTCAATGTCTTTAAAGACGAGGGGCTCGATACCTGCGCTGCCATGCTTCATAAGGAGATCGCCTTTCTCGCCAAGAGAAGAGATCTCGAAGAAGATTTGCATTTGATTTGTATTCAGATTCTAAGTCAATAAATCGACGTTTTAGAATTTCTTCCGTGTCTTGCATCAGAGAAATAAAACTCTTTAAATGCTTCAATCACACTGTCCATATCTTTGCGGGTCACATTCAAGTGGGTGACCATCCGGATTGTCTCTCCACACCAAATCGCAATTCCTTTCAAACTCAAAAATTCGGGCAGGACATGGCCGGCTTCCCCCACCTGGACAAAGACCATGTTCGTATGCGACTCCACCTTGCCCTGGAGAGGCTCGAGTTTTGAGAGTCCCTGGGCCAGGTAGGCGGCATTCTCATGGTCCTCCTGGAGCCTTGCCACCTGGTGCTGGAGCGCAAACAGGCCGCCGGCGGCAATGATCCCCGCTTGCCGCATCGACCCTCCCACCATCTTGCGAAGACGCCTTGCCCTCCCGATGAAGTCGCGATCGCCGCAGATGAGAGATCCGACAGGAGCTCCCAAGCCTTTAGACAAGCAGAAGGTGACCGAGTCGAAGGATTGGGCGATCTCTTGGACGGGGCATCCCAGAAAAACGGCCGCATTGAAGACACGAGCCCCGTCCAGATGGGTTTTCAGGCGATATTCTTTTGCCAATTCGGAGGCCTATTTCAGATAGCTCAGAGGCAAAACTTTGCCCCCTTGCGTATTTTCCAAGGCAAGGAGTTTTGTGATGGCAAAGTGGGGATCGTCCGGTCTGATCGCTCGCCGGACTTTCTCCAGATCCAGCGTCCCATTCGGCTCAAAGTCGATGGAATTCATGCAAACGCTGCCTAGAACGGCCGTCCCTCCGGCTTCCCATTTGCAAAGATGCGATTCCTTGCCCGCGATCACCTCTTCGCCGCGGTTGGAGAGAGAGGGAACGGACAGGAAATCCCCCTGTGTGCCGGACGTGACAAAGAGGGCCGCTTCTTTGCCGAGGAGATAGGCTGAGTAAACCTCAAGGCGGCGGACAGTAGGGTCTTCCCCCATGATGTCGTCCCCTACCTCTGCCATGCACATCGCCTCGCGCATCGCCTGGCCGGGCTTTGTCACCGTGTCGCTTCGTAAATCAATCATATCCACCCTCTCT
>DAIDLB010000020.1 GCA_027449725.1 Chlamydiota bacterium | reverse complement strand
TCCGGGGTCTGCGGTCAATGCGGCGGCGCTCTCTATACCCGCAATGACGACCAAGAGGCGATCGTTCGAAAGCGTCTGGAAGTCTATCGCGCCGAGACACTTCCTCTCATTGAGTATTACGGGGGGCAGAAAGAGGTCCTCAGAGAGATCGATGGTCAAAATTCCAAAGCGCAGGTCTTTCAAGATGTGCTTGAAGCGATGCCGCTATACGTCAGGGCCAGGGTACAGCTTCTCAGTGCACGATGATGTGAAACGTCTTGCCGGCTTTGATCGAATTGCTGATGATACAATCTTTGACGGCCCCGTTCATCAGCTTTTTTGCCTTTTCAATATCCGATGCGCCTGAGACCTCAAGATACGCCTCCACATGCGTCACCGAAATCCCATTTTCGGCAGGAGATCTGTCCACAGTTAACACCACTTTGCCCTTGATTTCGCTAAACGCCACCTGCTGCTTTTCAGCATACACTTTGAAAATGGCGATCAGGCAATTGAGGATGGAGGCGCCAAAGAGATCTTCGGGAGAGTAACCATTGCCGGGGCCGTTGAACTCCAAAGGAATGGCGCAGGCGATCGGCGGCAGGGAGCCCGAATGGGTGCTCCAGCTGCTCTGGATTCCACTTCGGGCCGAAGCCGCCGTTTCGAATTTCATGGGAAATTTGATCATAGAACCTTGGGTCTGGTCTTTTTTCACTCTATAGAGGAGTTCTGCTATTCTTGCAATCGGAGTTTTGTAAGTGATTGATAATGAGCGACTGAATCACATTTGGAATTTAAACCGAAAAAATGCTATACTAGTTATAAGATAAGTAGCTAGGAATGAGTTATGTCAAAACCAGGTTTTACGATTCCTTCGATGGACCCCCAGAGAAGCTCGCCATTCGATAACGGCGTGGTATTCCAGGTCGTTTCGACGAAAGCGCCTCATCCTGTCCTTTCATTTGCCATGTCGCCCCCTTCCTACCACCGGAAGCGCCTCCGCAGCCTGGTTCGTTTCCCTTTTCATTGACTTATACCCTATAAAACCTTAAACTTTACGCCGTTCAAAGAAGAGACGCGGTATGGTTTCAGGAATCGGCGGTTGGGGTCCCGGCAGTTACTTTACAGGGCCGTTGGGCAAGTCGTTTACTGCCTCTGTTTCAGCTATTTTGGTCTTCCGCAATCTCTTTCCCCAGTTTGGCTATACCCCGAACGATTCCCACTTTTCCTGGGCGGCTTCGAACGGTTTTCTTTCCGATCGGCAGATCACGCTCCACAACAACATACAACGACAAGTTTTCGGGAAGCCGCCCGATCCTGAAATAGCCCGAGAGGTTTTCAGGGAACAGCTTGAACCTGAACTAGAAGTAATCGAGGTGACTGAGCCGGTAGAAGAACCCGAACAAGAGCCGGAAACCAAAGAGCCTGACCCAAATATTTCCTATTACAGCCAGTCCCTATGGGACCTGCTCGGCAGCTCGCTCTCATCCTGGCTGAGGGGGCTTTGCGTCAATGGGATCAATCTGGATCCCAAAACGGTTCGCACGGCCGCCGATGCCGCAACGATTGCAGGTGGGTTTGGCGCAATGCTTTTTCTCGTCTATCTAGCCAAACGGGAACCGAAAACAGATTACTATTATCTCAATAAAGTCACTTTGCCGGCCGTTTCTGATGTATCCGTCAAGCCAAAGCCTAACCGATTGCAGGAGTTAGAGGCGGCTATCCGGAAAATTAACTCTGCAGCTCAAAAGGAGTCTATATGAACGCTACAAATCCGATAGCGATTTGCAATGACCTGTTTGTCATCTGCAACCAGACATTTTCCAATCATACGGCTTGCGCTGCAGCTGAAAAAGCGATTGGCGCTGCACCGGCTATTATCCAGAAATCGGTTTGCTGGACAGGAGAGCTTGGATATGCAATCGGAGATAATTGGTTTTCCATTCTCAATAAGATTGACTACTACGGAGGATGCTTCGAGTATTTGGGGTTAGGCAAGGGGGTAGGACTTATTGGCCAGGCTGCTTGGCTCTTTTTGACTGCCGCTCTCGTAAAAGCCGTGGTAGAGCGGATGGCCCAACCCCGAAATAAAGTAGTTATTAAAAAGGACCTCGATTTAGAACAACTTTTAAACGAGGCGAAATAACATGCCTATGAGTAGTATTGAACCTTCTGGTTATTCTTTACCAATGGCCAATGTGACCCAACTCAATTCCTATAGACAGGTGGTTCTTTGCGTTCTAGATTCTCTTACTGGTTCTTGGTTGAAGGTTTTCCAGGCACCTCTTTGTTTCACGGATTTAGATGAGTCTTTGGTAAACCGGGCAAAAAACACCCTGGAAGGGGTGGCGGACATTGCCCACATCACCGCCGGTTTTGCCTTCATGTTCTTTCTTTACTACATGGTCAAGCTGCCGGAAAAGGATGTGCACAACCACTGCAATATATTTGGTTGGAAGGGGCCGCCGACGCTGAGAGAGGCTGTAAAGAATGATCCGATGCTTCCTTACCATCTCGCAAACGCTAAAGTAGTACAGCCCGATTCCGCTGACATTTTAATCACTGCCGAAAAAATGGGACTTGATGTACCTTTTGGATCATTTTATGTGACAAAAGAAGCCTACAATCGAATTGCAAAGCAGCATCACTTCCAACAAGTTAAATAGGGGATCGCCCCTCCATGAGGCGATTCTTGCCGACAGTTTTTCTTCGGTTGCCGCTCTCTCTGCAGACCCAAATTTAGTCTCTTCTACCGACTCATTTGGTCTGACGCCGGTGGAGTTCGCCCGCTATCTCCATAAAACCAAAATGGTGCAGCTCTTATCCGGCGATCCGTCGCCCCGTAATTTTTGCGTCCAAACGAACATCGCATTCGAAGAGGAAATCACCGGCCTGGAGCCGCTATCTCATCCCGTCTTTGAAAGTCCGGAAGCTCTGGAAGAGGTGTTTCTCTGGACAGCTAAAGAAAAAGAGGGGATAAGCCCCCATCGGATTTGGCTGGGCATTCACTATGATCGGGAGATTGCAGAATCCCTTCATCCCCGCCTGATCGTCCGGCGGATCGATAGAGAGATCGGGCTTGGGGTGTTTGCCGCCGAGCGGATCGCTCCACAGACTTTTTTAGGGGAGTACACCGGACTCATCCGGCAAAAGAGGAGGGCCCACGACGGCGAATCGGTATACAGCTTCAGCTACACGGCCTGGCGGGTGGGGAAAAATCCCTATGTGATCAGCTCCGAGACGATGGGGAATTTCACCCGCTTCATCAACCACAGCGACGACCCGAGCGCAGAACCCGTCTGCGTCCTCTGGCGGGGGATGCCGAGAATCATCCTAATCTCGCTGCGCGAGATCGCAAAAGGGGGACAAATTCATTTCGATTATGGCAATATCTTTTGGGAACAGGTTCCGCACATCAGAAAGCGCCCTCTATGATCTCTCTATTTGGAATCAGATCCTCCGAGCGGTTTCCGCCTCCCAAGTCAAAAGTCGGCCACCACCGGTTTCTCGTCGAAAAAGGAAACGATCTCCGCCTTCTAAACGTTCAGGAACTGGAAACAGCCTTCCAGATCGCCTACGTCCCGCAGCTCGACTTTACCAAGATCGCCTACTTCCGGAGGCTTGCCAACAAAACCGCGCGCTTTCGCAAAAAGAACTTTCTCGACGAAGAGCAGCTTTGGCTCGGCGCCTACTTTGAAAAAGAGGTCCTAGAAGCGCCGCTCCCTCCCGTCCGGCTTCGTTGGATCGACGAGCTCGTTGGCTGGGGCATCTTTGCCGAGCGCGATCTGCAGCCGCTCGAATACATCGGCGAATATGCAGGACGCGTCCGCCGCAAAAAGCGGAGCGACTCGAAAAACTCCTACTGCTTCGAGATGGCGATCGCGCCGGGAGAGCGGACCCCATTTACCATCGACGCCCTCGACCAAGGGGGCATCTCCCGCTTCATCAACCATAGCGACACACCCAATTTGACCAGCGCGCTTGCCACCATCCGCGACTTGTCCCATGTGGTTTTTTTTGTTACGAAATTTATTCCCAAAGGAGAGCAGCTTTGCTATGATTACGGAGCTGATTACTGGAAGAGGCGAAACCGGCCTCTTAAATTGACATAAAACCGGAGTCAAACATCTTTTCTGCAGACCAACGGATGTTTACCACATATCTCCATCTCCTCGACAAAGGAGCCGACGTTTGCCAAAGAGCTGTCCGCTTCGCCGTAGAAGAGCGGCATGAAGCGCAAGGCCAAGAAAAGCTCGCATGCCAGCTCCTCGCAAAAGCCCTGACGCATGGCATCGGCTTTGAAGAAACACTCGAATTCCTCCTCCGTCTCGAAGACAGGGCCGAGATCTACAGATCTTCCCCTTCAAACGACACCTGCTACGACTGCAACGACGACCCGGAACTCTACGAGAACATCGACCTATTGAAAAAGGCCCTTCTTGAAACACCTTCTCTTCTTGGCTCTGCCCCTCGCTCTTTTCGCCTCCGTCAATGAGCCGATGCGATGGGAATGGCAGACAGGCTACCGGAACGACGATCTCCATTGGCATCTCGTCAACCCAGGCGATGGCGACGAGCTGACTTATAGCGAGCGATTCCGCAACCTCCAATTCTGGGAGAACGCCCTCGCCATCCGTGTCATCTATCGCGATATCGCCGTCTTCGTCCGCGGTGCCGGCGCCTTCGGCAACGGCCCGCTCAAACAGAGCTTTGCAAACCTTCCTTTCACCTCGGAAGAGCCCCGGCTCAACTTTTCCACAGGCATCTGGACGATGGAGGGGTGGGGCTATTTCGGCTATGCGGTCAACCTGACTGCAGACAGACTCTACAAAGTGATCCTGGTCCCTTTCGTCGGCTGCAGCGTAAACTACGAGCACCTCGACCGGCACGGGTCCCACACAGCCACCGGCACCGCCGTGAACGCCGACACCTATGCCATGACCTCGATGCTCCCGGGCGCCGAAAAGATCACCACCTACGGACCTCTCCTCGGCGGCTTCTTCCTCATCCAGCCGAGAGGCTATCTCCAGTTCGAAGCGGGCTATGCCTATCACCGGCTCCATCTCCGCTTTAAAACCCGCATCGAAACCGAAACGTCCCTGTTCAACGCCGGCACACTCCTCTCCCAATCGTCCGCCTCTGACACGCTCACCGTCAAAGATGGCTCCAACCTCGGCCACTCCGGCTGGATCCGCCTCGACGCCCTCCCCACTTTAGACTGGCGCTGCGGCCTCTTCGCCCAGATCCAGTACTTCGCCTCACGCGTCCTCGACGTTACGCTCCAGGACAAGACCAACAACACCTCGACCCCTCAAAAATACAAAGCCCGTTGGACAGCCATCTCCGGCGGCGCCACACTTTCAAGGACCTTCTAATGAATAATCCCCACTCCTATCCCAACCTCCCTCCGAAAGACCAGCTCATCATGGGGCTCCACGCCATCCAGGAGCTCCTCAAGCACGCGCCCAAGCGCCTCCTCAAAGTCTTCACCTCGATCCCGCAAAACCGGCAAGAGCGGAAAAGCGCCCTCATCCTCGAATGCGAGAAAAAAAAGATCCCCATCCAAGTCGTCTCGAACGACCTCCTCACCAAGATGACCGGCTCCGACTCGCACCAGTCCTTCGCCGCGCACATCCAGGGACGCCGCACCTACAGCGCCCGCGAGTTCCTCGAACAGGAAAAAGACACCTCCTTCGTCCTCATGCTCGACGAGATCCACGACCCGCAAAACTTCGGCGCCCTCCTCCGCTCAGCCGAATGCTTCGGCCTCGACGGCGTCGCCTGGTCGAAAAACCGCGGCTGCGACCTGACGCCCACCGTCGCCAAAGCCAGCTGCGGCGCCAGCGAGCTCATCCCCCTCCTCCGCGTCTCCAACCTCGCCGACGCCGCCGACCAGTTCCATGACGCCGGCTACGAGATCGTCGCCTCCGTCGCCAACCCCGAAGCCAAGCCCCTCTTCTCCCACACCTACGCCCCCAAAACCCTCCTCATCATGGGCTCGGAAGCCGAAGGCATCCAACCCCTCCTCCAAAAAAAAGCCGACCGCCTC
>DAIDLB010000019.1 GCA_027449725.1 Chlamydiota bacterium | reverse complement strand
CGTCGGCGGCGAGCAGGGGCGCTGCAAAGAGAAGGGCCAGCAAAGACAATTTCTTGATCATGCGCGTGTGAAAATTTCGTTGGCTTTAAAGAAGAAGGCCACTTCCATCTTGGCGTTTTCAAGAGAGTCTGAACCGTGGATCGCGTTCCGCTCGATGCTTGTCGCAAAGTCTGCGCGGATTGTGCCCGCTTGCGCTTTCGCGGGGTCGGTCGCTCCCATGATGCGGCGGTTTGTCGCAACGGCGTTTTCCCCTTCAAGTACCATCACGAGGATTGGGCCGGAAATCATGAAGTCCACCAGCTCGCCAAAGAAGGGGCGCTCTTTATGAATTTCATAAAACTTCTGCGCCTGATCTTTGGAAAGATGCACCATTTTCGCAGCGACGACGCTCAGGCCCTCGCGCTCAAAGTATTCAATAATGTTCCCAATCTGGTTCTGCCCAACTGCGTCGGGTTTGATGATGGATAGGGTTTGTTCTAACGTCTGTGTCGTAGTCTGGGCCATGGATAGAGTCTCCAAAAATTTATTTTGCTCTTCTATTCTATCCCATAGCCAGAATAAAACTCATCACTCAAAATGATCTTTTGGCATAAAATCGCATTTTTTTGGTGGAGGAATCATGGGTTACGGGAACTATCCCGATCTGCAAGGGGTCAAACGGGTGCTCGTTATCAAGCTGCGCCATCTCGGCGACGTTCTTCTGACCACCCCTGTTTTTTCCGTCCTCAAAAAAAGGCTGCCCAACGCCCGGATCGACGCCTACATCTATAAGGAGGCCGCTCCCATGCTGGAAGGGCATCCCGCCATCCATGAGATTGTAGAGTACGACCGTGCATGGAAAAAACTCTCGCTGTTTCGGCGCCTGGGCAAAGAGGCCGGACTCCTTTGGGACATTCGACGGAGGGGCTACGATCTGGTCCTCAATTTGACCGAGGGGGATCGCGGGGCGATGGCCGCCCGCGTCAGCGGGGCCAAGGTCCGCGCCGGGGTCGATCCGCGGGGCGTCTATACTCATGTCGCCAAGTCGTGCCCGTCGCTTCGCCATACCGTTGAGCGGCAGCTTGACCTCCTTCGCCGGATCGGCCTTTTTCCCGAAGAAGAAGAGAGGGAGCTTTTTTGGGCCATTCCAGAGCAGGCGAGAGAGAGGATGCGGCAGCGGATGCCCTGGGAGAGCTTTGTTCTCATCCATCCCTCATCCCGCTGGCGCTACAAGTGCTGGCCCGAAGAGAAGATGCGGAGCCTGACAGAGCGGCTTCTCGAACAGGGGAAAAGGGTGGTTTTTTCTTCGGGGCCCGATCCGATAGAGCAAGAGATGGTGGCCAAGATTGCTGAAGGGCTGGACGTCTGTAATTTGGCCGGAAAGCTGACGTTGAAAGAGCTCGGCGCCTTAATTGAGCGGGCAGAGGCGCTTATTTGCGTTGACTCGGTTCCCTTGCACATGGCCAGCGCGCTCAAGCGGCCGGTCGTGGCGATCTTCGGCCCTACTTCGGATGTTACCTGGGGGCCCTGGCAAAACCCCAGAGCGCGGGTCGTCTCGGAGTCTTTGAGCTGCAGGCCCTGCTATCTCGATGGCTGCGGCGGCTCTAAGAAAAGCGATTGCCTGGTTCGCCTTTCGGTCGACAGGGTCCTTTCAGAGCTTGAACTCCTCGCCGAAGTAGGAGCGTCTAGCCTCCGGATTGTTCACTAATTGGATTTATTTTTGTAGCAAGGTATACTCCAAAATAACTTAGAGAATGTGTTTCAAATG
>DAIDLB010000018.1 GCA_027449725.1 Chlamydiota bacterium | reverse complement strand
CATGCAGATTTGCGCGAGGAAGAGGGATCTTTTTTAATGGACGCTTCCCATCAGGACAGGCTCTTTTTTTATCTTGAGATCCAAACTCCCGCTGAGATCCGGACGCTCAAAGCCCGGCTGCCGGTTGAAATCAGACGCTCGATCCAGCGGACGGGCAATCCTCTTTTTATGCTGCGAAATGTGGAAGACCATATGCGCTACCTGATTGCGCTCTCTCAAGAGATCCGCCATACCAGGGATATCCCGCAAATTGCGATCTTCTTTGAAGAGCAGACGGACGAATCACTCATTTTTTCCATCATCCTCGTCCGCGTTTTCAAGCGGGAATCGATTTCGGTCAAGGAGCTTTTGGCAAAAGTTCCTCTTCGGACATTTTTACGCGAGCAGAGGACAATGGGCTTCGTTGGCAAATACCCGAAAGAGGCATCTCTTTTTCAAGTGTTTCTTCCGAAGAGGGAGTATCTCAGACAAGACCATTCGCTCGATTTGCCTAAAGCGAGGCAAAAGCTCCTTTTGTCCCTGGAAACAGAGTTCGAGCACATGCGCGATTACAATGGGGGATTCCTCTCCAAACAATTTGAGCTGCTCTCGGAATTGAAAGCTTTGCTCGGACCTCTTTCGGACGATTGCGCGTTTGCCCTGGAGAACTTTTTCTTTTCGATCGAGCCTCTGGCATCTCAGATGACTTTGCAGACCGGCCAGCTCAGAGAGGGATTTCTTCTCCTCCTCGACCTTCTAAAAATCCCCGGATCGCACCGGATCGAATCCTCTGTCGCCGGGTGTATCGCCTCCGATGCGAAAGAGAGACAGCAGCTCCGGACATTTTTGGACATGGCGAGGGAAAGCTGTCCTGAAATTTCCTACTCCCTCGCTCATTATCACGATCTTCTCGGCTGCATCCTCTTTTTTCCGAAAAAATCCCGCTCCATTAAGACGCTTTTCACCACGTTTTTCTCCTCGTCAAAAAATTGACGGCCTGCGGTATAAGAGCGATATGGGGTTTTCTTTTACGCATCGCGCTCCTTTTTCCGGGTGGGATTTGCCGGTTGAGGATCTATTCAAGGCTTTGAAAAGCCGTCCGGAAGGACTCTCCTCCAAAGAGGCGGCGGCGCGCCTGCAGGAAGAGGGCTATAATAGCCTTCTGCCCCCAACGCGCGATCAGGGGCTGATCCTCTTTTTCTCCCAGCTCAAAAGCCCGCTCATCCTTCTCCTTCTCTTCGCTGCGATCGTCTCGCTCTTTCTCGGCGGACGTACCGATGCGACGGTCATTTTGATCATTGTCGGAGCCAGCGCGCTTCTCGGTTATTTTCAGGAAAGGGGTGCGATCCGGGCGCTCAGGCAGATGATGGCCATCGTCGCCGTCAAGGCGGAGGTGTGGCGCGATGGCATTGAACAGGAGATTGCGATTGAGGAGATTGTTCCCGGCGATGTAGTGGCCTTAAAGGCAGGCGACCTCGTTCCCGCCGATTGCATTCTGCTCGAGACGGAGGGGATTTTCGTCGATGAAGCATCCTTGACGGGAGAGAGCTTTCCCGCCGAAAAGAATGCGCGGAGCGCCCTTTGGATGTCGAGCCTCACGCTGGGAGGAAAGTGCCGCGCCCTGGTTGTGGAGACAGGGCGGAGGACTCGCTTCGGCCAGCTTGCCGACCGGATCCGGTTTGCTCCGCCCGAGACGGCGTTTGAGATCGGCGTAAAGCGGTTCGGCTATCTCTTGATGCAAATTACCGCCGTCCTCGCCGTTCTCATCTTTGCATTCAATTTTCTTCTTCAGCGCCCGCTCCTTGAATCGCTCCTCTTTTCCGTCGCCCTGGCCGTCGGCCTGACGCCGCAGCTTCTACCGGCGATCATCTCCGTCAATCTTTCTCACGGCGCGAGGAAGATGGCTGCGAAAAAGGTCGTAGTGAAGCGGCTTCCCTCGATCGAAAATTTTGGACAGATGGACATTCTGTGCTCGGATAAGACGGGGACCCTGACGACCGGTAAGATCGAACTGGCCGACGCGGTTGCTCCCGATGGAACCGAATCCAAGGACGCCGTCCGCTTTGCCGCCCTCAATGCCAGGCACGCGGCTTTTGTCAATCCGCTGGATGCGGCGATTTTGGCGGCGATCCCTCCTGAAGACGGCTGGGTGAAACGGGGCGAGGCGCCTTATGATTTTGCCCGCAAACGGCTGATCGTTCTCCTGGAGAAAGAGGGGAGGTCGTATGCGGTTGCCAAAGGGGCTGCGCCGCAAATCCTGTCGATCTGTTCGGAGATGACGGGAGAGGTGCGCTCTCAAATCGATGCGCTTTTGGAAAAAGAGAGCGGGCAGGGCTATCGACTGCTCGGCGTCGCCCTCTCCGAAAGGAGCGAGCTGGGAGAGGAGAAGGGGTATTCCTTTTTAGGGTTTTTGCGGTTTAAGGACCCGCTGAAAAAAGAATCCAAAGAAACGGTTCTGGAGATGGAGAGCATCGGCGTTCATTTCAAGATCCTCACGGGAGACCTCTCTTTGACGGCGCTCAACGCGGCAGCTCCTCTCGGTCTGACGAAGGAAGATCTCGCTACGGGAAAAGAGTTGGAAGGGCCTCTTTTCGAGGAGTTGGTGAAGAAAAAAAAGCTTTTCGCAGAGATCGACCCGGTGCAAAAGGAAAAAATCATCCTCGCCTTGAGGCGCTCGGGCCATGTCGTCGGCTTTTTAGGCGACGGCATCAATGATGTGGCCGCGCTGAACAGCGCCGATGTCGGAATTGCCGTGGAAGGGGGAACCGATGCGGCGAAAGAAGCGAGCGATATTGTCCTTCTTGAAAAGGACCTCCTCGTTCTTCTCGAGGGGATCAAAGAGGGGAGGGCGACTTTTGCCAATACGTTGAAATATGTCTACATGGCCGCGAGTGCGAACTTCGGCAACATGTTCAGCATGGCCGGTATTTCTCTTTTCCTTCCCTTTCTCCCCCTATTGCCAAAGCAGGTTCTGCTCATGAACCTCCTGACCGACCTGCCGGAAATGGCGATTGCAACGGACAGGGTCGATCCGGAACGGGTTCGGCGCCCGCTCAAATGGAATCTCAAGAAGATCCGAAGTTTTATGATCGTCTTCGGTTGCATCAGCTCTCTTTTCGACTATGCGACGTTCGGGATGCTCTATTGGGTGTTTCACGCCGGGGAAGAAACGTTCCGCTCTGCCTGGTTTCTTGAGTCCGTTTGGTCAGCCGCTCTCATCGTCCTGGCGGTCCGGACCAAGCGGTTTGCTTGGCGCTCCAAGCCTGGCAAACTCCTCTTTGCCTCCGTTTTTGCCGTCATGATCGCCACGTTGCTCTTGCCCTTGACCCCCTTGGGGCCTCTTTTTGCCCTCTCCGCCCCCGCGCTTCCCGTCGTTGGAGCCATCTTGGGAATCATTGCGGTGTATTTTATTTCCGTAGAAATGGCAAAAAGGATTTTTTATTCATGAGGCAGTGTGGATCTCTCTCTCAAGTTGATGGAATGGAACCGACCGGTTCCCCGCTATACCAGCTATCCTACGGCTCCCCAGTTCTATCCGTTGGGCCTCTCCGATGTCCTCCAAGCGCTCAAGCGCTACGATGAGACGAGGCGGCCGCTTTCCCTTTACATCCACATCCCGTTTTGCCGCACGATGTGCCTTTACTGCGGCTGTTTTGTCATTTTGAACCGCCGCCCGGAAAAAAGGGCGGCCTATGTCGATCTGCTCTGCCGCGAAATCGAACTTACAGCCTCCTCTTTTTCCTCGAAAAGGGAGGTTACGCAAATCCATTTCGGCGGAGGGACGCCGACGATGCTTTCTCCCGAAGAATTCGACCGGATTTTCGATGCGCTTCACCGCTCTTTTTTGATCAACGGGGAAGCGGAGGTTGCCATCGAGATCGATCCGCGAACGGTCTATGAGGACCGAGGGGAAAAGCTCGGTCACCTTAAGCGCGTTGGATTCAATCGCGTCAGCTTTGGCGTGCAGGACCTCGATCCGCTCGTTCAGGAGGCGGTGCGCAGGCGGCAGAGCGAAGAGATGACGGTCTCCACCTTCGAGTGGGCGCGAAAAATCGGCTTCGAGGGGATCAATATTGATCTCATCTACGGTCTTCCCCATCAGACGGCGGAGCGGTTTCGAAGGACCGCCTCGAGGATCGCCGAGATGCGCCCCGACCGGATCGCCTTCTTCTCGTATGCAAAAGTCCCCTGGATGAAAACGCACCAAAAGGCGATGCCCGAAGAGGCGGAGCCGTCTCCCGAAGAAAAATTTAGGATCTATGTCGAATCGCGCTCTACGTTCCAAGAAGCGGGCTATACTGCCATTGGCATGGACCATTTTTCTCTGCCGGAAGACCCTCTTACCAAAGCCCTTCACAATAAAACGCTCTGGCGCAACTTCCAGGGCTATTCGCTGAAACTGGCCGAAGATCTCCTTGGGCTTGGCGTCTCTTCGATCGGTCTGATCGATTCGGTCTTTTTGCAAAATGCGAAGAGCCTCGAAGAGTGGGAGCGGGAAATTACGGCCGGCCGCCTTCCCGTCTTTCGGGGATTTGTGTTGAATGAAGAAGACAAGCTGCGACGATGGGTGATCCAGACCCTGATGTGCCACTTCGAGCTGGATAAACGGGAATTCGAACGGCTCTTTGGTCATCGGTTCGATATCCACTTCGCCTCGGCCAGAGAAGCTCTGGATAGACTCCGTGCGGATGGGCTTTTGGAGGAGACGGCGGAAAAATTGCTTCCAACCGAAATGGGGAGGCTGATGATCCGGCTGATTGCAGCGGCCTTTGACGCCTATTTAAAACCGGAAGGGCAATTTTCCAAATCTATATAAAAAACCGATTCTTCAGGTTGTTTCTGTATAAATCCTGATTGTTTTTTTTAGGTGTCATTTTAAATTTAAATTTGAATTTAAAATATTAAATGTATTTCATTTAATTCGTGATTATTAGATGCTGTTTTTCTCAATTTTTTAGGTAATCACATGAAATGCAATTCTATATTTGATATTGACTCTGTAGGCCCGGCAAAAGGCATGGATCTCCCCTCCTTAAAGCTCGTCTCCAAGAGCATGAATCTAGATGATATAGCGACCCAAAATATTCCCCCTCTCGCTGAACAACTGCTTCAGACGAAAATGACCCTACCGCTTGGGGAGCAAAAAAAAATCTATAAGATCCTCCGCGAGCCTCTTGAATTCCAGGAAGCCGTAGACATCCTAACGAAAGTTGGATTAACTAATCATTTTGTGACGGGATTTTTATTGAATGTATTTAGTGATAGGAGGGCTTGGGATGTACAAAGGGCCGTCTACGAACGCTTTGGCTTCTTGAATAGTCATACCCATAATGCCATGATCAGATTGGCGGGCCGCATCAATAAAATGGATTTCGCTAAACGAGCCTTTGACGCGGCGATCGCTGAAAATCCTGACAACATGACTGTATATCGTAATTACATCACAGCGATTCGGCAAAGTGACGGCGATTTTGAGGAAGCGAAAAGAGCTTTTGATTTGGGAAAGGAATATGGACTCGACGAATATGCTTTGCGAAATTACATGATCGTTGCAGGAAGAGCGAATCGTTTTGAAGAAGCGGAGAAGGCTCTTTTGATTGCAGAGCAGAATGGGATCATGGGGATAAAGGTTGCTATTGGATTCTTAGTAGCAGCCATCCAGGTCGGGAAACTCGATGTTGCCCTACAATTTTACAAATCTTTCGAAAATCAGGGACAGGTGCCGGTTGAAATTCGCCATTTTTATATCATGATTGCTAGAAAACTTGGTCGATTCGATCTGGCAAAACAATTTTTTTTCAATAATTTAGATTATGCGATGCCTAGATTGTTTGCCGAATACATTAAGACAGCCGGAAGTTTTAACCGATTGGATGAAGCAAAAAGAGCCCTTGATCTCGCAATCGAAAGAGGCAAGGCAAATACTCGTGTCTTAAACAGTTACATCTTAGCAGCCGGAAAACCCGGATCGTTTGCTGAAGCGAGAAGGGTCTTTAAATCACTTACAACAGAAAAACGGAACATTGGAACCTTTGAAGCTAACCTATGTGCGTTGACAAGATGCGGCCAATTCAAAGAAGCAAGACGTCTTTTAAAATGGATGGCGGTTGAATTCAATTGTTGTGCGAGGTCATTTAGCGAGTATATCGATACGGCTCGAAAACAAAATCTGCCGGATGAAGTAAATTATGCCATAAGACTTGCAATCGAAACGGATAATGTGTCGATCGAGGTGCAAAATAATTATATGCTTTTTCTTGCAGACATCGGAGAATTTCGAAAGGCAAAAAAACTCTACACAGCGCTTGTGGATCAGTCCAAGGCAAATATCCAAACACACAAAAAATACATCGTTGCAGCAGCGAAATGCGGGCAATTTTCGGAAGCAAAGACGGTGTTTCAAGGACTCCTAACTAAGGGCATCGCCTCTACCTCAATCTATAACGGCTATTTGAGAGTTCTTATAAAAAGCAATCAGTGGACGATTGCTGAGAATCTTTTTCGTTGGATGAAAGAACAAGGAATCGCAAATTCGAAAACATCTGATCTCTATTTAGGCTCACTCCTAAACTCTGGTCGGGTTTTCAACGCAGAGAGCCATTTTTGGGACATGATTGAGCAAAATATCGACACATGCAAAACCTACCGCAGAATGATCACTGCCTTTGGAAAAGAGGGGGATTTTGAAAAAGTACAACGAGTTTTGTCTGTCGCAGAGGAGCGAGGGCTTGCCAATAATGAGGTCAGGAATGCGTTTATCAAAGCCGCCGGAGACAATGGCCATTTTGACACCTTGCCTATGTTTTTCGAAAGAATGGTGGAGACTGGATCGGCGGATATCGAATCCATCAATCACTACATGGCCGCAGCGGGAAAATGCAACCGTTTTAACAAAGTCGAAAAAACTTTCGATCTTTTTGAAAATAAGGGGAAAAGTGCTCCTATATCAGCGCTAAATACCTATCTCCAAGCGGCAAAAAGAAATAATAAGGATGAGCTTGTGAATGCCCTTTTTCAATGGATGAAAGAAAACCGGCGTGCGAATCGGGAAACAGGCAATTTGTATCTGGATGCGGCCCTTCAATTCGGATGGGTTCAAGAGGCAGAAAGCGCTTTTCAGTGGATGGTTGAAAATCGTCTCGCTAACGCTTTCACCTACATGATTTATCTCGATATTCTCTATGCACAAGGGAAAATAGATGAAGCAAGGCTTCTGTTCAAAGAGCTGCCTCAGCATCTTAGATCGTTTCCGCCGACAGTTCAGATGGAATCTGAAAAAATAGCTCTTGATTGTCGCGGTTTTTCTCTCGCGGCACTCCGTCTTGCCGTCTTCGAATTTATTGAGTCGAACCCCTTGATAGACACCATTTATTTGATTCCCGGACAGGGCTGCCAAGAAGAAAACAGAGATGCTTTCCTAAACAAATTCAAGGAGTGGATGAAATTTTCTTCTGGATGGACGTTTAGACAAGATCCAAACAATAAAGACATTTTAATCATGACCAAAGAATAGGAATTTTAAGGGCGCCTTTCTGAAGAAATTGAATTGAGAAGCAAGGATGAGATGTCTCAAGAAAGAGATGAAGTGAGGAGTTCCCTGGGCTGCGTGAAAGCTCCCGCGGATCAATTCTTGACGATGGGTACTGTCGCGATTTTTCCAACAGGAGGGAGGTGCTCATTCGGGGAAAAAGCTATCGGATTTCAGGGGGCCGTTTTGCTCTGAAGGCAGGGCGCCTCGACGATTACGTTGGACCAGATGGCTGCGCTCTCAAATACCGACGCGAGCGAATTCCGCGGCTTTATTTTTAAGATTTTCGGCGCTTATTGCCAGAAGCTCTTCGAGGCCCCCCTCAACGATCCAAGGTTGGGAGCGGAGCTGCGGTTTGAGGCTTCCGATCTGAGCTACGCCAAAACGCGAGATCAAAAAGCTCAAAAATGGCTGTCCTCTGACCAGGAAC
>DAIDLB010000017.1 GCA_027449725.1 Chlamydiota bacterium | reverse complement strand
AATATCTCTCAAGTGGCAATTGCTTCTTAGACACTCTTTTACGCAAGTTTACTTGCATATAGGGCAAATAAGAATAAGATAGGGTATAAAATACCCTACTTATGATATCCTGCCCCGTTCCAGAATTTTGGGTGTAAAGTGGATAAGGTCATCCAAGTAAAACGCCTTTCAAAAACATTTCGGATCCGGAAAACCGATCCGGGCATTTTTGGGGCGCTAAAGGGATTGTTTTACGCAAAGAATGAAGAGCTCTTTGCCATTCAGGAAATCTCCTTCTCGGTATCTCGTGGAGAGCGGATCGCGTTCATTGGGCCGAACGGCGCAGGCAAGTCGACTACGATCAAGATGCTGACCGGCATTCTCCACCCTTCTTCGGGATCGATCGAAGTCCTGGGACTCGTTCCATGGGAAAAACGGACGGCGCTAGGGTACCGGATTGGAACGGTGTTCGGACAAAGATCGCAGCTCTGGACGCACCTGCCTCCTATGGATACGTTTGAGCTCCTCTCCAAAATCTACGAAATCCCCCGCCCCTCGTACGAAAAGCGACTGAGAGAACTGGTCGAGGTGTTTGAAGTCGCTCCGCTGCTCGAAAAGCCGGTCCGGCAGCTCTCTCTCGGCGAACGAATGCGCTGCGAAATCGTTGCGAGCCTCCTTCACAATCCCGAAATCCTGTTTCTCGATGAACCGACCATCGGTCTCGACATCAACGCCAAGCTCAAAATCCGGGGCCTCCTGAACAAGTTGTCAAAAGAGCAGGGAACAACGCTCTTTCTCACCTCGCATGACACGGCGGACGTCGAACAAGTCTCTGATCGGGTCATTGTACTCGACCGGGGAACCATCATCCTCGACAGCTCTCTTCGGGAGCTAAAAAAAAGCACGGTCAAAAAAAAGATCTTAAGCTTGACGACGGATGAAGAACGGCTTGTACTCGAGCTTCCCGGCATTGAGGTCCTCGAGAATGAAAACTACCACTTCGTTTGCGAAGTGAACTTGGCCGAAACTCCGATCGACCGGGTCATCCAGGAAGCTCTGAAAAAAACAAACCTGAAAGACGTGACCATCGAAGACCCTTCGATGGAAGAGATCATTCGCACCCTCTATGCAAAATAACAAATACCTCGCGATCTTTCGGTTTGCGTTTATCCACTCTCTCAAAAACACCAAAGCGCTGATCGGCTTGAGCATTTTTCTCATCACCTGCCTCCTCATCTTTGCCCATCTATGGAAAATTGCGGCAGCAAAACTGGGAGCTGTCGATCTCAACCCAAGCCAGCTCCTTTGGTATATCGCCTTGAACGAATGGGTTCTTATCTCGCTTCCCGACACACAGGAAGATATCGAAGAAGACCTCCGAAGCGGCCGCCTGGCCTATCTATTGCCCAGGCCGGTTTCATACCTATCCTCTCTCTTTGCAGAAGGACTGGGAACGCTCAGCGCAAGACTTGTCTTTCTCGGGGTCATCACTTTCCTCTTCACCTGGGTCCGCGCGGGGGCCTTTCCCTTCGGATGGGGCGCTCTTGCGACAGCGCTTGCGACGGGTTTTCTCGCAGGAACCGTCGGAGTGATTTTCAAAATGGCCATCGGCCTCTCCGCATTTTGGATCAACCAGGTTGAGCCGTTCCACTGGATCTGGGAAAAGCTTCTTTTTACCCTCGGCGGGCTCATGCTCCCCCTGGCCATCTATCCCGAATGGATGCAAAAAGCCGCCCATTATACCCCCTTTCCAGCGATGTTGGGCGACCGAAGCGCCCTTGCGATCGAGATGTCCTGGCCGGCCGCCCTTTCCCTCGCCGCCGCCCTTCTTTTCTGGGGCGCCCTCGGACTCGCCCTGATTGCTCTTCTCTATCGCAAAGGGCTTCGCATCATCAACATCGAGGGAGGATAAGTGAAAACAGTCCGCTTCTTCTTATCCCTACTCCGAACGAGCATTCGGGCGTCGATCAGTCTTCGGGGCGCTTTCCTCATCGAGTCGGCTCTGATGATCGCGAATAACCTGATCTTTGTTTTGATGTGGTGGATCTTTTTCCGCCAATTTCATTCTATCTCCGGCTGGACGATAACTGACCTGATCGCCTTAAACGCGGTTTGCCTGGGGGCCTATGGGCTCCGACAAATCTGTTTTGGCGGAGTAAAGCAGCTCTCCCGGATTATCCTCAATGGGGGGCTGGACCCCTTCATGACACAGCCAAAAAATCTGCTCCTCCATCTGGCAGGCTCCACGTCGCTGTCAAAGGGGTGGGGATCTCTGATGACAACCCTAATCCTCGTCTTCCTGGGAAATCTGACCTCATCCCTCCCCTTGATCGGGATCGGAATCCTCTCAGGCTGCCTGGTCTTTACTGCTACAGCCATCCTTGCCCATAGCATGGCCTTTTGGTTCGGCTCCATCGAGAGCGTTTCAAAAAACTATTGCGACTCGGTCTATCTTTTCTCCCTTTATCCGACCAATATCTATTCCGGGGTCTTGCAGCTCGTGATGTTCACCTTGATCCCGGCCGGAATCATCGGCTATCTGCCTGTCGAACTGATCCGCGCCTTTACCTGGGTCAAGCTCGCCATTCTGCTCGGCAGTTCTCTTGCTCTTTTTATCTTCTCCTGGTTCGTCTTCCACCTGAGTTTGAAGCAGTACGAATCGGGCAACCAGTTTGGCATCCGGCTATGAATGTAGGCAGAGTTCCCCTCCTCGCAAGAGACGCAGAACCGTTTTTCGATCGTAAATTAGTCGTGGGAGGTGTAGCCGCCGCCGGATTTGTCCTCTCGATTGTGATGCGATCCCGATGCAACGCAGCCCTCCAATCCTGCCCGGAGTGCATCAGCCTCGGCATGCCGATCGAATGCACAATCGCAGACACCATCTCATTTGTGGCCATCGCCATCTTGGGGGTGGCCGCAACCGCCCTTGCATTTCATGTTCCCTCACAGCAAGGACTGCCTGTTTGACATTTTTTTTAACATCCTCTAGGCTCATTCCCAAAATTGGAGGACTATGAAATTTTTCAAAACCGCAATCGCCCTCTTTTTTGCGTCAGCAACGCTCTGCGCTGTGGAAAGGGGCTGGAACTCTCCGGAATTAGCAGAAGCCTACCATGACCATTCGGAAATACAGCAGGCGTGGGCGATGGAACTCATCGGCTCGTTTCCTTTTGAAGGAACAGAGAAAATCCTTGATTTCGGCTGCGGCGATGGAAAAATCACCGCCTGGATCTCAAAGATTCTCCCTCATGGATCTGTCACCGGCTACGATATTTCCCCCTCGATGATCGGATTGGCCCAATCGCTCTACACTTCGGATAACCTGCATTTCCAAACCGCGGAAATTACCGGTGAATACGATCTCATCTGCTCCTTTTCCGTGCTGCACTTTGTCGACGATCCGCTGGCTGTCTTGGCCCATCTCAAATCACATTTGAAGCCAAACGGCCTCCTCCTTTTGACTGTGCCTGAAGCGCCGCGTCCGGCCAGACGCGGGATTGCAAATGAGCTGTTGCAGAAATATGGAGTCGAGCAGCCTTGGATCAACCGCCCCAGCTATACGCACGAACTTTCCATCCGCACGTTGAAGGGATGCGCGGCGCATTTGGAAAAAGCCGGATTCGAGGTCCTTTCAATCCGAAAAGAGGACGAGCCCTATCTCTTCCGGGATGTCAATGATTACATTGACTGGCTGGTCGGCACTGCCACAGCAAACTGGGGCGTCCCTTTTTCAGTAAGCCGCCCCATGTATACCGAGTACGTCGATCGGGTTCTTGAACGCGAGCCAGAGATCCTCGATTCCCGGGGACGTCTCTCGGAGTGCATCCCGCGAATTCACGTGATCGCGAGACCGCAAGATTTGCGATAAACCGGCGAACCTCTTTTCATTTTCAAAAAAGGGGTTCGCTTGTGCCGTTTTGCCGTCTTTTTACTTTGGATATGAAAGACTTTCCATTTGTGCACGGTGAGTAGATCTGCCACCAGGTTTCGATGGCAGCGCCAAGGGACGGCTTCCGCACACATAAGAGCAACGCGCTTTTTTAGCCCCTGTTTCTCCAATTTTTCCAAGGCTTGCTCAAACGCAGGCGTTTGCATGTAGTCGGCAAATCCGCGAAAGGAAGCGTTGATCCATCCTGTATTTGTAGAGTCTTTGGAGGTATGGCGAAAACCTCCTAAATCTTTTCGATGCCGATATCCAATGCGGCTTTTTTTCAGCGCCTTTTTCAACGGCTCCTGATTGAATTGAGGACAGTGCCTCGACTTAGGAACAGTGCGAATATCGATCACCTGTTCAATGCCATGCGCCAGTAAAAGAGAGATAAACTCTTCGATGGAGCGAGTCGAATGGCCGATCGTATACATTTCCATCGAAGAGCTGTTTTACTGCTGATATTTTTGGCTCAGGCGTCCCAGAGCAAATGCGGAAAGCATTAAACCTAAATCGCGCAGCGCCACATCGAAATAGTGTCCGGTCATAACCAAGTTGATGATGATGCCTAAAAGCCAGAGAGAAATGATGGTTGCGAACAATTGTGGTTTGAAAATCACACCAAGGCCGGCGATGATCTCAATGACGCCGGCGACCATCATGAATCCACGGTCATGGTATTGGATCACTTTTAAAACCAGGGGAGAAAGGTACTGAGACCAATCGGTCAGCATATAAAAAAACTTGTCGAGACCCGCCAAAATAGGCGCAACGACAAAGGTGAATTGCAAGATGCGAAACGCCTGATATGCCGGATCTCCTGAATATTTAGACACGAAGAGCCTCCTAAAATAGTTGCTTCCATTTTGGATTAGCAAATCAATCGGAATAAATCAAGAACCTATACCGCGCTTCGTCAGGATTGACATGTTCCGACCGGCTGCGACTTCGCAGAATCAATTCTCTTCGTCGCCCTTCCCGATGCGGGAATGGTGCTCCTCATTCGAATCGATTCTGCTTTGTCTCGCCCGGTCGGAACGTGCCAGTCCTTCCTGCGCGCGGTATATCTTCCAACAGCGGTGGATTTTTGGATCAAGGAAATCGATGGGAAGCGTTTTATGAGAAATTTCCTGAATCGAGCAATTCGGGAAAAGCGATTCTTCAAAAACGAACTTGCGCGAGTTCGTGCTAAAGAGGATCGTCCCGTCCGGCGTCAGAAGTTTTAGGGCCCTCTCGATGAGAGAGCGGTAATCGATCTGAACGTCGAACATTTGGTCCATCTTCTTGGAGCGGGAAATCGTCGGGGGGTCGATGATGATGAGTCCATATTTGCCATCCTCTTCATCTAAAAATGAGAGGCAGTCGGCGCGCACGATCCGGTTGGCGGATAAGGGGAGCTCATTCAGGAGAAAATTCTCCCGCCCCCAGTCGGTATAGGTGTTGGAGAGATCGACGCTTTTGGTAAACGCCGCTCCCTTCGCCGCCGCGTGGACGCTAAAAGAGCAGGTGTAGGCAAAGAGGTTGAGCACACGCTTACCAACTCCCAGTTTTGCTGCGATCTGTCTCGTCTCGCGGTGATCGAGAAAAAGGCCCGTATCGAGATAATCGTGCAGATTGATCCGGAACTTCACCCCATATTCGAGGACGGTGAAAAATTCTTTGGACGCATCCTGTTTTTCATACTGCTGGTACTTGGAGCGCTTCATACGGCATTTCCAAAAAATCATGGCCGGATCGGCGTTAAAAAGGAGCTGCAAAGCGCTTTCCACTTCAAGGGTCAGTTCTTCCGGAGGATCGAGCTCGAAGCGATTTGGAGAAAAGTAGTAGATCACATAGCGGCCGGCATAAAAATCGATCGCGAAGGGATAGTGGTGGAGCTCACGGTCGTAGATCCGAAAGCAGTTGGTTTCCGTCCTCCGGGCCCACTTGCGAAGGTGGCGGTATTTTTTACGGATGCAGTTGACAAAAGGGGAACTCTTATCCTCCCCATCGCAAATCGTCGGTAATTCCATAGGGCAAAAAGGGTACTTAATTTCCGTTTAGTTTGCAATGCGGGAAAAGGGAAAATAGATTATTTGGGTATAAAACCTTGCTATCCGCTTGAATGGACTGCAAAACGGGTCATTTTTTTAAAAATTTCTTCATCAACCCGACTGTAATTGAGATTACGAGAGGATCGGCCGCAAGATCCGTACCATTGCCGGCGCTGACATCGCGGCTCTGCTGAAAGCTAACGTTTGCAGCCGGGAATGCCGCTGAGGTCGGCGCCATTTCCTACCCAGTTCCTGCGCGCGTCCCATTCTCTCTGATACGAATAAGTCTGCGAACCGGACGAGGAAGAAGAAGACGAAGCTGACGGCGGCGCGGCAGACTGGGAACTGCTTGCGCTGGGCTGAGAAGATGGCTCTCGCCTTACTCTTTTTGCCCGTTCCTGAACCCGGTTCACTTCGGGCTGCCGTACCGGCTTCTGTGTTGCTTTGGTGATGATATACAATGCAAGCGCTGAAATCGCGAAAATGACCCCCGCACTGACTATAGTTCTACCGGTATTCTCTGCCATGTCTTTACAATGTTCAAAAGGAGTGCATAGTTCAAGGCCTACTTGTTGCGACTCGAGATACAACTCTCTCGAAATGCCGTCTGACGGAACAGAAGATTCTCCAGTAACGGTTTCATAAAAAACCGATATCTGTTGATTCAATTTATATAGCTCGCAAACCGAAGCTTCCAGCTCAGAATAATCCCAGCAATTCCCGCTGGCGCTCTCAGCGGAGAACTGCTAAGCACCTCGAAGCTGCTCATAGAGGAATTGGTCGTTGATGATACAGTCGTATTGGCGAAATTTGGTGAGGAATATCCCCTAAACTCTACGAACGAACTGCTGCCAAGAGACTCTTTTTCAATAGATTGCGACCCAGCGGGAATTGCTGTCTCTGCTCGTTCTGCTCTCGAAGCAGTTCTGCGAGACGGTGCTAGAAAAATGCTGCAAGAAGCGATTGAAAACGAAGTGCTTGAGTATATTCAGCAGACTGCTGAATTGCGGAATGAAATGAATAAACGCCTGGTGACT
>DAIDLB010000016.1 GCA_027449725.1 Chlamydiota bacterium | reverse complement strand
TTTTACGTCTTCGTCAATGATACGGCGGATAAAATCTTTTCCGGTTGATTCCACGGGGAGCCCCTTTTTTGACCAATTGTAAGTCGGTGCAAGTCAAAAGTCAAAGAAATCAAGCGCGTCAAAATTCACAAATAGATAATTATTTCTTTCATGCCCGAGGGGTATCGAGGGTTGAAAAAAAGCGTGGAAATGGGACAGGGCTTGTCCGAAGCTGAAGCGAGAGTACTCCTCGGCCGGGTTGGTTACAATGAGATCCGGGAGGAAAAACCGAAGTTTTTCCGCACTCTTTTCGAGAGGCTTTGGGGGCCTATTCCCTGGATTTTGGAAGCGGCCCTTGTTCTCGAGGTTTTATTTGGCAAAATAACCGAATCGATCCTGATCGCCCTTCTGCTTCTTTTCAGCGCCCTTTTTGGCGGAGCGCAAAAATTGCGCGCTCAAAAAGCGGTTGGGTATCTCCGCTCTCGGCTGCAGGTTTCCGCCCACGCCGTCCGGGATGGAATTTGGCGGCTTATGCCGGCGAGGGAACTTGTGCCGGGAGATCTCATCCGCGTTCGGACCGGCGATTTTGTTCCGGCCGACTGCGCCATTTCCTCCGGGATGGTGGAAGTCGATCAGGCGGCATTGACGGGAGAGGCCCTCGCCGTTGAACGTGGCAAGGGGGAGACGGTCTATTCGGGATCGATTGTCCGGCGAGGGGAAGCGACGGCGCTGGTTTTAGCGACAGGTCCCCGGAGCTTCTTCGGCCGGACGGCGGAATTGGTGCGAAGCGCTCATGCAATAGGCCATCTTGAGCGGCTCCTCTTTTCGATCGTCCGCACTCTCATCCTGATCGACGCCTTATTTGCGGCCCTGTTGATCGGCGCTGTTTTTTGGCAGGGGATAGCTCTTTTGCCATTGGTCCCTTTTCTTCTTGTTTTGCTGATTGCGACGGTTCCGATCACCATGCCGTCGGCGTTTACTGTGGCCAACGCTGTGGAAGCCCGATCGCTTGCAAAGGAAGGGGTGATTGTTACGGAACTTGCGGCGGTTCAGGAAGCCGCGACGATGGACGTGCTTTGCATTGACAAGACCGGGACGGTGACGCTGAACCGGGAAACGGTTGCTGCCGTCGTCTCCTTTTCGGGGGCCTCCGAGGAAGAAGTCTTGTCTTTTGCCGCGGCTGCATGCGACGAATCGGAGAACAGCCCTCTCGAGGCAGCGATTTTCGAGGCTTGCGCCAAGCGCTCCATACAAACGCTGAAGCGGAGCCAATGGACTCCCTTTGATCCGGAGAAAAAATATTCGGAGTGCGTTTTGGAGCGAGAGGGGAGGAAAATCCGTATTGCGATGGGATTTCCTCCCGCGATTTCCCAACTTGTGCCTTCGGAATCTGCCGTTTTGGAGGAGCAGCTCGCGCTTTTAGCCAAGACGGGCGGGCGGGTGCTCGCTGTGGCCGCCGGGCCCGAAGAAGAGCTAGGGCTTTGCGGCCTTATCGCGCTTGCCGACACGCCCCGAGAGGATGCTGCGCCGCTCATCGGGGCCCTTCGCAATCTGGGCATCCGGATCTTGATGTTGACCGGAGATACCCTTCCGACAGCCCGGGCGATCGGACGTGCGATTGGCCTGGGCGAGAGGTTTTCCGATTTGAAAGATGCCTTGCACGATCCAGCGAGCTTTGACGGGCTTGCCAATTGCTATCCAGAGGACAAGCTTCTTCTGGTAAAACAACTGCAGCGCTCCCTTCGCGTAGGAATGACGGGAGATGGGATTAACGACGCTCCCGCGCTTAAACAGGCCGAAGTTGGCATTGCGGTGAGTACGGCGACCGACGTGGCAAAGGCTTCGGCCCGGGTTGTCATGACCCATCCGGGGCTTCGCAACATCGTCTCGGTTGTCCTGGGCGGACGCCGCGTCTACCGGAGGATGCTGACCTGGACGATCACAAAAATCATGAGGACGGTCGAGCTGGCGGCGCTATTTACGATTGGATTCCTTGCAACGGGCATTTTCATCACGCCTTTATTTCTCATCGTCCTCCTCATCATCATGAATGACATTGTGACCATGACGGTGTCAACCGACCGTGCGATGGTCTCCAGAGCTCCTGTCCATTGGAACATGTTGGAGATCGCAAAACTCTCCGGGCTCTTTGCTTTGGGGTGGATCTGTCTCGGGCTCGCCGTTCTTTGGGCAGCTTTTAGCGCTCTGCAACTTTCTCTTGGCGAAGTGCAGACGGTGATGTTCGTCTATCTCATCTATTCGGCGCAAATGACAAGCCAGCTCAGCCGTGTCCAGGGCCGATTCTGGACTTTTGCGCCGAGCGGATTGTTTGCCGTTGCCACAATCGGAAACGTAGCCGCAGCGACGCTTCTCGCCTATTGGGGAGTTTTCATGGAACCCGTAGCGCTTCTCTATCTGGCGGCGCTTTTAGGCTCGGTTTTGGTGGTCGGCGTCCTTCTAGACGAGATCAAGATATGGCTGTTCGATAAATAGTCACTCTCGCTTGAGATCGAACACCAACTCCAGCATCTCCGAGTCGGTTTCGCAATAGGTTTGCCAGCAATTGAAATGATACACCGTGATCGGAAGCATCGCTTTTCGGATCGCTTCATATGTTTTTTTGAAATCGTCGCTTCGCATGTAGAAGATCAAAAAAAAGTCCTCGCCCGATTT
>DAIDLB010000015.1 GCA_027449725.1 Chlamydiota bacterium | reverse complement strand
AATGAGAGCCTGCCGATTGAACAACTTCTCTTTTCCGATGAAGAGGTGCTCCAAAAATTCGTCCCCTTCGAACACCGGCCGCTAAAAACTCTCCTCATCCAGAGCCTCCAAAGGGGTGCCGACGTCTACTCAATCCGCGCACACCTCCACTACAAGCTCGCGCTGGCCCTCTTGCCGCTTCTGATTGCGTTTACCCTCTCGCCGCACCTCCTCCGTTTTTCGAGGACAAAGCCGCTCTTTCTCATCGCTGCAACGAGCCTCTTTCTCCTCATCGCCTTTCTCACGGTGCTCGATGGGATGCTGATTCTGGCGGAAAACCGCGTCCTTCCTCCTGCTGTGTCGATCTGGAGCCTTTGGGTCCTCTCAGTCTTGGGTGGACAAAAAAAACGTCTGCGTGTTTTGATGCGGCCATGGCAAAAAAACCGCCTCAAGCCTACCTCGATCTGAAAGAAGCGTCTACCGAGATCCAGACCTACAATTCGATCCTCTCCCTGCTCCACTGGGATCAGGAGACCCACATGCCGGAAGGGGCTATTGTCCCCCGAAGCGAACAGATCTCCCTCCTCTCGGCCCATATCCACGAGATGAAGACAAGCCGCAAATTCAAGGGCCTCATCGAAAAGCTCGCCTCCGTCTCAACCGGCAGGATCAAGGCCAAGGGGCTATCCGCGAAAGAAAAGGCAGCGGTAAGAGAGTGGACCAACGAATACTTCCGCTTAAAAAAGCTCCCCGTATCGTTCATCAAACAGTTTTCGCAGCTCACCTCGGAAGCAAGCCAGATCTGGCAGTGCGCCAAAAAGGAATCTAACTTCAAGCTCTTCGCCCCCTTTCTGAGCCGCATCATCGACATGGTCCGGGAAAAAGCGTCGATCTACAGCTATAAAGAGCATCCCTACGATGCGCTCCTCGGCTGCTACGAGCCGTGCATGACGAGCGCCAAACTCCACAAGATTTTTACGCCGCTCCGAAAAGATTTGACCCATCTTCTCGGTCAAATCCGCGGCAAATCGCTCGACGACCGGTTCCTCCACGGTTCTTTCGATCCAAAAAAACAGACTGCCCTCGGCCAAACGATCCTCAATGCTCTGCCGATCGAGCCGGCTTTTTCCAGGCTCGATGTGTCGGCTCACCCCTTCTCAACAGCCCTCCATCCGCATGACAGCCGGATCACAACGCGGATCTTGCCGGGCAACTTCATGAGCAACATCTTTACCATTCTCCATGAAGCCGGACACTCGATGTATGAAATGGGCTTGCCCGCTGAGTATTGGGGAACGCCGCTCGCTGAACCGGTCTCGCTCAGCATCCACGAAAGCCAGTCTCGCTGGTGGGAGACGCTCATCGGCCGCTCCCATGCTTTTTGGAGCCATTTTTACCCGCTCGCGCAAAAAACGTTTCCGGCCAAACTCGGGCGAGTGCCTCTCGACCGCTTTTACCGCGCCATCAATAAAGTCACTCCCAGCCTGATCCGCGTGGAGGCGGACGAAGTGACCTACTGTCTGCACGTCATCCTCCGCTTCGAGCTCGAATCGGCGCTCCTCTCGGGCGATTTGCAGGTCTACGACCTTCCTGAAGCGTGGAGAGAGAAAATGAAAGAACTCCTCGGCGTCGCTCCTAAAAACGATCGCGAAGGATGCCTGCAGGATATTCACTGGGCCTTGGGCGACTTCGGCTATTTCCCCACCTACGCACTAGGCAACCTCTTCGCAGCCCACTTCTTCAACGCATTCGCCAAACAACACCCCGACTGGGAAAAGCGCCTTTCTTCCGGAGATCTTGCCTTCGTCCGCGACTGGCTGAAAACCAACATCCACTCCTTCGGCAAACAATACGATAGCGAACAGCTCGCCAAAAAAGTTACAGGCAAGCCCTTCAGCGAAGAAGCCTACTGCCGCTATTTGAAAAACAAATACAGCGACATCTACCGCTTGTAGCGAACCTTAATGTACAAAGTCGAGTTACAGAGAACTGGCTAAAAGATCGATCGACTGCCTCTCTAGCCGCGCAGCATCGTAAATAGCCCGAACTTTTTCTGATCCATAGATTGACTCTACTTCCCCCACATCGGCAACCCATATCTTGCCATTTAAACTCTGGTCGTAGTCGAACATCGAGGTCTTGGCGCAATAGTCATGGGTATTTCCCGCCATATCCATCAAAAGACAACGGCATTTATCCAAATAGCGGTCGCTTCTAGTAACGACCAGATAAAACTGATTATGGATAGCTTTCCGCTTTTCAGATGCATGCTTCAGCTGGTCTTGGGTCGCTTGAAACTGAACCCAGTTGTTCACTTGCAACTCCATTCTTCCGATCTGTTTCATGATAGCTCCTTAGATGGGACGACCAATGTACCCCTTGTGCTCGACTTTGCTGCTTTTAGCAGCATAGTTCACGCTGCTTGAAGCACCCGCCTCACTATATCATTGACCCAATCCGCCATTTCCGGAGTATTATTTTCCACGGAAGGGGTGATTCTGCCCTTCCTGGAAATTAAATTAT
>DAIDLB010000014.1 GCA_027449725.1 Chlamydiota bacterium | reverse complement strand
GTGGTGGCGAGCGTGCCGATGCTGGCCAAAGAAGAGGTGAAAGCGACCTTCCTCTTTATCCTCAAGGAAAAGTGGCGGAAAATAACTGGAGCCAATCGCTGAGAGAGAGGGCTTCGGGACGAAGCTCCCCCATTTTGCCCGGAATTCCCAAGGTAGAGCGGAGCATTTTGCGCCGCTGCTGGTAGGCTTTCCGGATCCAGGCTACAAGAGGCTTCGGATCTGCGAGGGGCGGCTCGTGAAAATCGAGCCTCACGACGCTGGAGGCGACCTTGGGCGCCGGATAAAAGCACCGCTCCGAAACGTTGAGGGCAATCGAGAGCTTGGCAAAGAGCTGCAAGAAGAGGGTGAGTGAGCTGATTTCTTTCGAGCCCGGTTTTGCCGTGATCCGCTCAGCCACTTCTTTTTGCATCATCAGATGAGCGGAAGTAAACCGCGCCCGCTCTTCAGAGAGAATTTCCAGAATCGGTGTTGTGATGTGATACGGGAGGTTTGCGGCGACTTTGAGCGGGCCGGAGAGGAGTGAGAAATCGAACTCGAGCACATCGGCTTCATAGACGGTCAGGCGTCCGTCTTCCGTTTGAAGCCGCTCGAGCGCTTTTGCGAATTTGGGGTCTTTTTCAATCGCGATGATCTTTGCGCCCCGCCCGAGCAGCTCTTCCGTCAGCGCGCCCGGACCCGGGCCGATCTCCAAAATCGCCTCTCCCGGCCGGGCATCGACCGCATCGGCGATCTTTCGGACGATGTTTGCGTCGATGAGAAAATTTTGGGAGAGAGCCTTGAGCGGCTTCGCGTCGATACCGCTCAAAAACGCATGGAGAGCAGTCGGGCTCGAGATGCTCATTCTAGAGCGAAAGGCTGTAGATTCTCAGGCAAGGCGTCTTTGAGCCCTTCCTGGTCGAATCCGTAGTATCTGCGGAGTTTTTGCATGTAGGCGTCCGATTCTTTGGCGACCGCTTTTTGCGTCAGCTCGTTTTTGAGCTGGGGCGCCAGCTCATCAAATGAGGGGGCCGGATGGTCGATCTTGTCTTTGAGGTAAAAAATCCTCTGCAGCGGCTTTCTCTCGACGCGGCTCTCCTGGACGATGGGCTCGCTGTAATGGCCGGGAGAAAGCGATGCCAGCGCGGTCCTGTGCGAATCGGAGAGGTCGGAGGAGCGTGCGACATATTCGTTCGATACGGTCAAGCTGGCCTCAGGATGGGCGCTTTCCCACTCCTTAAGCTCTTTCGCGACGCATTCCACGCCCGACGCGGCCGTTGCCAAGAGCCCTTTGACGTCCTCTGCCAATTCGCTATTTTCAGACTTGAGCGTGATGACCCGATAGGACCACTCTTCGTAGGGAGGATGCTCCGTCAGATACTGCTTATAGGCTTGCCGGATTGCTTGCGGGCTGACAGACTGGATTGCCTTTGATTGGGCAAAAAACCAGAGCATGCGTCTTACGATCAGCTCTTTTCTCACCATTTTCCATGCGTCATCATACGAGAGGCCGATTTTTTCAAGGGTGAGCTGCACGCCCGGGCCAAAGCGGTCTTCCATCTCTTCTCGAATCTCGCCGTCTGTCAGCTTGATCTCTTTTTCCTCGGCATCGGAGAGGATCAGCTCGGTATCGATCATCTCCATGAGGATCGGACGCCAGCTCGCCGCATAGAACTGGAAGCGCGCCTGGGGAGAATCGGCGAATTGCGGATAATTTTGATGGAGGAGCATATCCATCTTTTTCATCACGTCGACGACCGAGATCGCGTTGCCGTTCACCGTGGTCAAAATGCGGTTTTTTACCGAAATCTGAGGCTCGCCCCGAGGGGAAAAACTCATCTGGGCAAAGCAGGTGCAGGTGCAAAAAAGAAAAGCGATCCATTTCATGGGCATCTCACGTCGTTGTGGCCATTTTATCAGAACCAACGATTTTCTTGGAGAAAACCGCTGCAAAAAATCCGTCCGGCCCCCCGCGCGAGGGCAAGAGCTGAAGCGGCTCTCCCTCGAGAACCAGCGGCAGGGTTTGGAGGAAATGGGCAACTTGGGACTCATTTTCTGCCGAAAAAAGGCTGCAGGTTGCGTAGACGATTTTTCCGCCTGGCTTTGCATAACCGACAGCCTCGGCAAAAATGGTTCGCTGCTCTTCGACCAATCTGTTCAGCATTTCCGGTCCGGCTTTCCATTTCATGTCGGGATTGCGCCGGTAGGTGCCCGAGCCGCTGCAGGGGACGTCGGCCAGGACCCAGTCCATTCTGTTTTTGAGGCGAAGAAGGCGGGGATGCCCCGGAGGAAGAAACTGCACATTTTGGAGGCCCGCCCGTCTAAAGCGCTTCTTGGCCTGGAGCAGAATGTGTTGGCGGATATCGTGGAGGTAGATTTGTCCCTTGCCGCGCATCTTCTCGCCGAAGGCGAGCGATTTCCCTCCGCTGCCGCTGCAGTAATCGAGGACTTGGTCTCCCGGTCCGGCTGCGACGAGATGGGCGACCCTCTGGCTCCCTTCGTCCTGGATTTCAAAGAAGCCGCTTTTAAATTCGGGGAGAGAGGTGAGCGGTTCCCTTTTAGGAAAGCGGATTGCACTCGGCGTGTCAGGCGAGGCTTCCGCGCCAAAGCGCTCTTCCCAGGCGGCCAGGAGAGCCTCCCTTGTCGTCTTGAGCAAATTGACGCGGACGGTAGTGGGCGCCGGATCGTTCAGGGCGCGGCAGAGGGCAAAAGCCCTCTTTTCTCCGTGGGAGCGGCTCATTTCCTCGTAGAGCCATTTGCTCGCTCCCGAGCGGACCCATTCAGGAATCTTCGGGTCCAGCGCATCGAGATCGAGCGTCCGAT
>DAIDLB010000013.1 GCA_027449725.1 Chlamydiota bacterium | reverse complement strand
AATCAGAATTCAGGGATTTAATATTCGCCATGATTAACACCGGCAAAGGCTCTGAATGGTTTGCACTGCATGAATTTAATGGAAGTTTAGCGGCGGGGGTCAAGAGAGCCTTGTGGCTGAGCTTGATTTGTCCCCGGTCGTTGACGTCGAGCACTTTGACGTCGATGGTGTCGCCAATGCGGAAGGATGTGTCCTTGATGTTGGCGATACGCTGGTGGGAGATTTCGGAGATGTGGCAGAGCCCTTCTTTGCCGAAGATCTCGACGAAGAAGCCGAAGTCGACGATCGAGCTGATGCGGCCTGTGTAGGTCTTGCCGATCTCTACCTCCGCAGTCAGGTTGTGGACGATCTGCTTGGCCCTTGCCATCGCTTCCGCGTTAGTCGAAGCGATGCTGACGAGACCGCTGTCGTTGATGTCGATCTGGACGCCGGTCTCTTCGATGATCGCGCGGATTTGCTTGCCTCCCGGGCCGATGACGACGCCGATCTTGCTCGGCTTGATCTGCATCACTTCGATGCGCGGGGCGAAAGACGACATCTCTTCGCGAGGTTTGGGGCACGCTTCGAGCATCTTTTTGAGAATGTGGACGCGTCCCTTTTTGGCTTGGGCAAGGGCGCTCTTCATGATCTCGAAGGTGATCCCTTCGACTTTGATGTCCATCTGGAAGGCTGTGACGCCATGTTCGTCGCCGGCGACTTTGAAGTCCATATCGCCGAGGGCGTCTTCCGCGCCGAGGATGTCGGAGAGGATGGCGAAGCGCCCTTCTTCAAGGACGAGGCCCATTGCGATGCCCGCTACCGGTCTTTCGATGGGGACGCCGGCGTCCATCATCGCGAGGCAGCCGCCGCAGACCGAGGCCATTGAGGAGGAGCCGTTCGATTCCGTGATGTTCGACTCGATCCGGATGACGTAGGGGAATTTTTCCTGCTTGGGGAGGATGGCTGCGAGGGAGCGCTCGGCGAGCTTGCCGTGGCCGACCTCGCGGCGTCCCGGGGCGCCGATGCGTCCTACTTCGCCAACGGAGAACGGGGGGAAGAAGTACTGCAGGTAAAAGCGGTGGGTTTTTTCGCCATGCAGGTCTTCGTAACGCTGTGCGCTCGTCTCTCCGCCGAGGGTGCAGACGGCGATCGTCTGCGTCTCGCCGCGGGTGAAGAGCGAGCTGCCGTGTGTGCGGGGGAGGAGCGATTGTTCGACGTCGATTGAGCGGACTTGATCGAGGTGTCTGCCGTCGATGCGCCGCTTTTCGTCCAGGATCATCTTCCGCATCAGGTCGGACTGGAGGTTCTTGAAGGCATTCATGACGTCTTGCTTTGCAAATTTCGCGTCGGTCGCGGGGAGGAGCGCTTCCGTCATCGCCTTCTTGATCGACCCGATCTCGGCTTCGCGCTCGGCTTTTGCTGCGATGCGCAGCGCTGCGTGGAGTTTAGACGAGCAGGCGTCTGCAACGGCGTCGACGACGTCTTGCGGGATCTTGCGGATGTGGGTTCTGTTTTTGGGGCGGCCGATCCTCGCTTGCCAGGCGGAGAGCTGGTGGCAGATCTCGCGGATGGCTTTGTGACCCGTTTCGATCGCTTCGATGATCTGCTCTTCGGTGAGGAAGTCGCAGTAACCTTCGATCATGAGGATCGCATCTTCCGTTCCAGCGAGGATGAGGTCGAGTTTGGAGGTCTTCATCTCTTCCGTTGTTGGGTTGATGATGAAGCTGCTTTCGATGTAGCCAACGCGGACGGCGCCGAGCGGCTTGACGAGCGGGATGTCGCTCAAGACGAGAGCTGCGGACGCAGCGCAGATCGCGAGGACGTCGGGGCTGTTGAGGTTGTCGTAGGAGTAGACGTAGGCGAGGACTTGCGTCTCGGTCGTAAAGCCCTCTTCAAACATCGGGCGGAGCGGGCGGTCGATCAGACGGCAGACCAGTGTTTCTCTTTCGGTAGGGCGCCCTTCCCGTTTGATGAAGCCGCCGGCGGTCCGTCCGACTGAGGAGAAGCGCTCCTGGTAGTCGACGCGGAGGGGGAAAAAGTCAATTCCTTCGGCGGGTGCCTGTGCCGCGCAAGCAGTGGCTAATACGACGGTGTCTTCGCAGCGGAGGACGACGGAGCCATTGGCTTGCCTGGCGATTTTGCCTGTTTCGAACGTGAGGG
Organism: Chlamydiota bacterium; assembly: GCA_027449725.1. Taxonomy (GTDB): domain Bacteria; phylum Chlamydiota; class Chlamydiia; order Chlamydiales; family SM23-39; genus JAKBAE01. The sequence continues at coordinate 3,370 of DAIDLB010000013.1, read as the reverse complement.
TTTTGCCCCCGACTGATACGGTGATGATATCTCGATTCATGAGTTCCTTAAAGTGTTGAAGGAAAGGAACTCAAGGATAGAAATCAGAAAGAAGACCTTTTCGGGTAGGGCTTGTTTCTGCTCTCTATCGGATCGAGATCCCATCCGGGTTGCCGCCGGAGATATTTCTCCGGCGTAAAGTAAAGATTACTTTCTCAGGTTCAGGCGGACGATCAGGTTTTGGTAACGCTTCGTGTCCGTTGAATTGAGATAGTCGAGCAGTTTGCGACGTTGGCCGACCAGCTTTAACAATGCGAGCCGGGAGCTATGATCTTTCGGTGCCAATTTCAAATGCTCGGTCAGTTCGGCGATGCGCTCGGTCAGAATAGCGATCTGGACGTCTGCAGAGCCGGTGTCCTTCTCGTGCAATTGAAATTTTTTGGTGATTTCTTCCTTCGTACCCTTATCTAGTGACATTGGGAGAAGCTCTCCATGTGAAGTTTTAGACGTTTACGGATAGATTCTAGCTGAAAATCCATATACCTGCAACCGCGGAGTTGCCGGCTCTGGGAAAAACGTCCTTTTTCGATTGTCCTGCCGTCCCTAAACTGCTATTGTATTCCCACAAAGGAGACCCATCATGCAAAAAAATCCATTCCTGTCGGTACGCCCCTGGATGCCTCAAATTCTACATGCGATTAAGAAGGACATCAAGACGGACCATCTCGCTGTCGATAAAAGTTTTTATAAGAACCACTTCGGAAACCGCCCTCTCAATAAACTGACCTTGGACGAGATTTTCGCGGTCTATGAAAGGGAGCTGCTTGGCGGGAATGAGCAACTGGTCGAATGGGCAGTGAACCGCTGGGTCTTCAAGCATGGCGATCTCTATCAGCGCTTTGCCGGACTTCTCTCGGAAATCCATCCCGAGTTCCATGCGATCGAATCGCTGACGCCGGAGCAGTCGGAGAGGCTCCTCACCGGACTCCAGGATTGCAGCGCGTCGGAGGTCTACCTCTTTTCCAGCCTCAATGGCGTTGTCTTCCCCGAATCGATTTTCGAGCGGCTCCGCCTCGCTGCTGAAAAGGAAAGTCAAATGGTTCAAGAGCAGGCGGCAAAAGAGTGCGCCGAAGAATCCCTCATTCAGGAATTGGAGAGGCTCCGCCGCGAAGCCGCCCGCCAGAAGGAGAAGTATGAGGAGAAGCTCGCCGGGGTGCAGCGCAAATACCAGACCGATATCGAGGCGCTGAAAAAACAGATCCGCTCCCTGCAGCAAAAGCTGGACAAACCTGCATGACGGCGCTTCTCGGCCAAGATGTCGACGTTGTCTTTATGAGAGAGGCCCTCAAAGAGGCCAGAAAGGCGTTTGACGAGGACGAGGTGCCGGTTGGCGCCGTCCTCGTCGTAGATGGCCGGATTGTTTCGCGCGGACGCAACCAGGTCGAGCTTCTCTCGGACGCGACGGCGCACGCGGAGATGATTTGCCTCAGCGCGGGAGCGGCTCAAGCGGCTAACTGGCGGCTTGGCAACGCGACGCTCTACTGCACGCTAGAGCCCTGCTCCATGTGCGCGGGAGCGATGTTCCTCTCCCGCCTCAAGCGGCTGGTCTGGGCGGCGCCCGATCTGCGCGTTGGTGCGAATGGCAGTTGGATCGATCTTTTTTTGCAAAAACATCCGATCCATACGGTGGAAGTCGTCTCTGGCATTCTCCAGGAAGAGGCGGCTGATTTGATGAGGGGCTTTTTTCAAAAGCAGAGAAAGAAGAATGAAAAGGCGGATTGAGTCTTTGATGCAAGAGATGGTGGAGCAGCAAAGGGCCAAGCTCCTCTCGTCTGCAAGAAGGATTGTGCCGAACGCAACCTCCGACGATATCTTGCAGCCGAACGATTTCCCGGAACTGGAAAACCATCCCCACTTTCGTTATGAAGAGGGGATTTTGGACGGGCTGCAGGCGGCGCAGGCAGCTCTTCTTGCTGCGTTTAAGGATTCCTGAGCGCCTCGAATGAGGCATAGCCTTTAAGCTCTCGCAGCAGCCGGTGCGATTCCTCGTTCTTCGGGATGAAAAGGGGCTTCAGAGCGGAGTAGAGTTTTTGGCACTCGTTCTGATCGTTGCAGTAGGTTTTTTCGGTGATTTGGGATTTTTCAAGCCAGGCGTTGCCTAAAATTACATTCCTGAAATAAATCTGGATTTCCCGATTCCATTGGGGGCCTTGAACCGTGATCTTGTGGATCATCCCCGAGGGGCTCACATATTCGTAATCGGGTTCGACGCATTGCTTCGGTGAGGGCAAAGACGTCGACTCAAAGAGTTGAGGATAAAAATAAACCGCCATGTTGCTCTGCCTCCCTTAATTGAAGAGGAGGCACAATATTTGACGGGCGGGATTCTAAGCAATCATTTCAATCAGATTGTTTACCGCTCGCCCGGAGATTTTTTGCGCGAGATCTGCCCCATCCGCCTCTTTTCTTCCGGCGTCAGCGACCCTTCGCCGTGCGAAGAGATGCGGGCGAGCATCGCGTCCATGAACTTCTCGTCGTCCAAAACCGGCTTGCCGGAGCGGAAATCGTAGATTTTGGCCTGTTTGGCCGTCTTTACTCTGCGGAAAGAGAGGGTGGGCAGTTTGCTGTAGATCCAGCCAAAGCAGGCCCCTCCCAGGTTCGCTGTCAGGGGAACCCAGTTATCTTGAGAGAGATGGATCAGAAGGTCGAGCCCGATAAAGGTGAGGATCAGGGTGGCTGCTTTAACCGAAAATCCCATGATGAGGAGAGACGCTCCCCGGTTTTGCTGCATCCAGGCGAGCAAGACGGCAAAAAAGATGGGGGCAAGTCCGGTCAGAGCGAGAGGAGATTGGCAGGCGAGCGAGGCGAGGCCTCCGAATAAGGCTCCGCCGCCGATCAAGACAAAAAAAGATTTGCTTCCCTTCGCTTCGGCGATCGAGGCGCTGTAGATCCAAAGAAAGAGGAGTTCCAGGGCTAAAAAGAAGAGAGACCACCAACTCAGCGGCGCGCCCAGGATAAAGGGGTAGGTCGCAAGCTGCCAAAATTTCCCCTGGAGGATTCCTGTGTAGGAGAGAGATAGGGTGGCGGCTGACCGGAAAAAGAGGCCGGAGAGGATTCCTCCCAGGCCGAAGGCAAGGAGAAGGCCCCGCAAAAAAGGAGGGGTCGTCTCGGGGGTATAACGGGTGTGATATGTGTCCATATTCAGAAGTTTGTGAGAAAACTTGTTTTTTTGCCAGAGGATAGGGTATGCTGTCCCTGCAAAATGGATTCTATTCTAGAGGAGCCCCAATGAAAGAAAATACCCATCCGCCTTATGGCCCAGTCCTTTTCGTCGATTCTTCGACGGGGACCAAATTTTTGGTCGGCAGCACCCTGCGGCCAAAAGAAACTG
>DAIDLB010000012.1 GCA_027449725.1 Chlamydiota bacterium | reverse complement strand
ATGACCGTTGCAGACATCAAGGCGTTTTATGCTCAGGGGGTCGCGGGGATCAATGGGTTGGTTCATGCAGCCAAGCACAACATCGTATTTTCGGGAAATTATTGCGGAGGCTCTGATTTTCAGGAGATCTTGTCTTGTATTTCATTGCGGATGAAAGAAGTCCCCTCCCTCCAGGTGGTCATTTTGGCCCACCCGAAATTCGTCGATTCAAAAAGTAAAGAACTGCTTGCCGTTCTTCAGAAGAAATATAAAAACAGATTTAGCTTTGTGAAGTCCCCGAATTTTGATTTCGGATTTAAAAATATTACAAATCACACCAAGTGTTTTTCGATTGATTATGGATCTTATTTTATTCAGGGCGGGAGTGCGATAAAAGATGATTTTTCAGGGAAGGGATGTTTTACCGCTTCCAGGGAAAAGAAACGCAAAATGACCGTCGACGATTGTTTGGGAGAGTTTTTCCATATCAGAAGATCCAAGGAAGGGAAAAGAAAGACGGCGGATGATGAGCAACTCGCTTCCCCTTCAACAAAATCCTCCAAGTCTAAAAAAGGCGATTTTTGGTCTGGGATTCTTCCAAACCAATTCAGAGATCAGGATTTTGTTTTTCGGAGCGAAGATCCGGAAAGAACGGTGTATCGAGAACTCCTCTATCTGGCATTCAAATGGCGTGAGTATGCGAGAACGGGGACGATGATTGCAAGTACCTGGGATCTAGGTTCTCTGGATGAAGCAAATCCGCTGGGCATTCAATATCCCGCTTTGAGAGGCCGGAAATCTTCCCCCTCTACAACTTTTGCTCAGCACGACAATGCTTTGGACGCTCTTTTGCAAACACCTATTCCGAATAGGACGGAAACGGATCCGTTGCTTGGTTTTTCTAAACAGGCGATTCAAAAAGCCTCGGTGAGATATTTTTTTACGGGACCAGAGGATTTTCAAAGCGCTTGGGAAAAAAATCTGATTGAGCGTGTGGAACAGGCAAAAAAAAGAATCAGCATCAACGAAATGTATTTTCATCCAACTAAGCCATTGCTTCAGGCTCTTGCAAAAGCTGCCGATCGCGGAGTTGCGATTCAAGTCCTTACCTGTACAGGCGGCCGAACGGCCGCAAAGAGCGAAAAGTTTTTTGGGCATAAAAATCTTGTGTGCCTGGACTGGTTGAAGCGCTCTGTTAGCGAACAGAATCGGAAAAACCTCGAATTCTATGCGTTCAAACAGGGAAAAAACGGCCTTCATAAAAAGGTCGTCGTTGTGGATGATTTTGTATGCGCCGGCAGCAGCAATATGGGATATAAAAGCCTTGTTTTGACCGGCGATCATGAAATGAATTTTGAAGCAAAGTCCCCCGAATTAGCCAAGGCCGTTCTCAAGATTTTTCATGAAGATTTGAGGTTTTCTGTAAAATTGTCCGATGTTTCGCCGACTCTCGTAAACCGCTTTTGGGCGTGGGTTCACACAGCGGGGGCGAATCAATGGGGCTGAGAAGCCGTTTCGCTTTGCGGTAGCGCAATCAAATTCTGCAATGAGGCTTTGGCCTTTTCAATGTGTTTTTTTGGCAAGGGGATGCGGGTGATGTCGGCGCCGAGGGCGGAGAGCTTGCCGGGCAGATCTTCATAGCCGCGGTCGAGGTAGTCGACATGCGAGATGATGCTCTCGTCAGGGGCGAGGAGGGCGGCCATCACGTAGGCGAAGCCGGCGCGGAGATCGGGGATGACGATTTGGCTCCCTTTGAGTGTGCAAGGCCCCTTGACGACGAGGCTGTGGTGGTGGTTTCGGGAGGCAAAGCGGCAGCTCTTATTTCCCAGGCACTGCGTGAAAAGCTCGATGTCGGCGCCCATTTCTTTGAGCGTGGAGGCGTAGCCGAACCGGTTTTCATAGACGGTTTCGTGGATGACGGAGGCGCCCTTGGCCTGTGTGAGGAGGACGACAAACGGCTGCTGCCAGTCGGTCATGAATCCCGGATGGACATCGGTTTCGATGTGGACGCCTCCTTTGAGCTCGCCGTCGTAAAAAAATTCGATCCCGTTTTTCGCGATATGAAAGCCGCCGCCGATTTCGCGGATCTTATTGAGAAAGGCGATCATCTGCAGATGCTCCGCCCCTTCGATGAAGACGCGCCCTTTGGTGCTGATGGCCGCCATGGCGTAAGAGGCGACTTCATTCCGGTCTGTCAACACGGTGTGTTCCACGTCGAAGGTACGGGTCATCTGCTGGATGCAAATCGTCCGGTCTGCATCGACCATGATGTTGGCGCCGAGTTTTTGAAGAAAGAGGATCAGATCGATGATCTCCGGCTCGATCGCAGCGTTTTTGATCAGCGTCGTTCCCCGCGCGCGGACTGCCGCGAGGATGGTGTTTTCCGTCGCGCCGACAGAGGGGTAGCTGAGCTGGATGACGGCGCCGTCGAGACCCTGGTGGGCCTGGGCGAAGTAGGCCCCTTCTTTTTTCATCGTCCGGTATTCGATTTTCGCGCCGAGTTTTTGGAGGGCGTGGATGTGGAGGTCGACGGGCCGCATGCCGAGGAGGTCGCCGCCGAGCGTGGGGACGATGATGTCTTCATCGGTACGGCCGAGGAGGGCGCCGATCATCAGGATGGGGATGCGGTTCGATCCTGAATAGCGCTGGGGGACATAGGATGTTTTAAGTTCGCGCGTGATGATTTCAAGGACGCCCGCTTTTTTGTCCCAGGCAACCTCCGAGCCGATCTCACGGCAGAGGTTGACGGTGATCTCTACGTCACCGATGTCGGGAACGTTGTAGAAGGTGCATTTTTTGTCGGAGAGGAGCGATGCGACAAGCAGCTTTGTCATGGCGTTTTTCGCCCCTGCCGCTTTGATTTTTCCCTCGAGGGGCCGTCCGCCCTTGATTTTAAGAAGATCTGCCATGTTTCCAAGAATAGCCGATTTACAATTCTCCCGCTATGGGGTATAGATGAGGTGTGAAAAAAAGAATTCTTATCGCTCTGGCCATATGCGCCGTATATTTCGGTTCTTCCTCGCTGTCCCTGGGGCTTCTCGGCGTCTCTTTTTTCGGATTCGCTTCTCTCTGGTGGATTGTCTTCAGTGCCCTTTTTTTACCGGGGTCTCTGATCGCGTTTTACTGCGTCTTCCAGGAAGAGAAAATGCCTCCTCCGCCTCCCCCAAAATTTCCTGAATTTGAAAAATTCATGAAAGAGTGCAAACTTTCTTTCCGCGGCCACCTCAAGCTTTCCATCCTCTTTTGGATCCTCGCCTATCGGAAAGAAAAGGCAAAATCGTTCGAAGACGCTAAGCGGGAGGTCTTTTTAGAGGTGAAAAAAGAGATACCGCATGTCCGTTGGATGGACGCAATCCTCGCCGAAGTCCAGGAAGAATTGAGCAAAGTGAAGCAATGACGCCACTTGCATCCGGAGGATGTTTTTGGCATAATTGACCTGATCATGAATGCCAAGATAGGCTCCTTCCCCCTTTTTCGGACGGGGATCGGGCAAGACAGTCACCGTTTTCTCCCGGCCGATTCCTCCAAGCCCTGCATCATCGCCGGAGTCATTTTCGAAGGGATTCCGGGTTTGGACGCCGATTCAGACGGCGATGTGGTCTTCCATGCGATCTGCAACGCGATCACCTCCCTCTCCGGCGTGCCGATTCTCGGCGGGATTGCTATTGACCTCTGCCGCAAAGACGGGATTACCGACTCCCAGGTCTATCTCGAAAAGGCGATCCAGACGCTGGGCGGGCAGAAGATTGTTCATGCGGCATTGACCATTGAGGGGAAACGGCCCCGTTTCCAAGAAGCGATCGATTCGATGAGGGCCAAGATCGCCAAAGTGCTCGGCATCCCGTTTAAAGAGGTGGGGATTACGTCGACGTCGGGAGACGGGCTGACCGATGTCGCCTGCGGCGATGGCGTGCAATGTTTTTGCGTCCTGACAACAGTTGAGATAACTCAGTAGACATCGGCAAGGTAGCGTTTTTCCATCCGTAGCGCCTTGATCTTCCGTCGCGCTTCTTCTTCCGATAAACCGCCTTCTGAAGCAAAAATCCTTTGCAGCATCGCCTCTACGTCTTTCGCCATCTCTTTGGCATCGCCGCAGACATAGAAGTAGGCTCCCTCTTCGATCCACGCCCAGAGATCTTTCCGGTTCTCCCACATCCTGTGCTGCACATAGACCTTTTCGTTTCCATCGCGGGAAAAGGCGAGGTCGAGGCGGAGCCGTTTTTCTTTTTCCAGCGCAAGCCAAAAATCAGCGTAGTAAAAGTCGTGCTTTCGGTGTCTTTCGCCAAAAAAAAGCCAGTTGCCCCCCGGCGCCTGTTTAAAGAGGCGCTCCTGGAGAAACGCGCGGTAGGGGGCGACACCGGTTCCCGGTCCCACGAGGATGATCGAAGCATGGGGATCGGCAGGAAGGGAGAATCCGTGCGAGGATTGGATGTAGAGGGGGACTTTTGTGGCGCCGACCGTCGCCCTGTCGCAAAGAAAATGGGTACCTACGCCGTGGCGGATTTTGCCGCCGGCGAGGTAGCTGACAGAGGCGACCGTCAGGTGGACCTCGTTCGGATAGAGATGCTGCGAGGATGCGATAGAATAAAAGCGGGGCAGAAGGGGAAGCAAGAGGGAGGGAATTTCCTGATAGGAGAAAGCGGCGCCGGCGACGAGTTCGGAAACTGTTTTGTCTTCCAGCGGAGGGGAGGGGAGTTTTCGGAGAAAAGCGGGGCTTGGTTTATGTAAATTCGCTTTACATTGAAGATAGTCGCGAAGGGAATATTCCGTTTGGCTCCTCGGATCGAATAGCGGCTCATCGCCTGTACACTGAGCTGCTTTGAGAAAGAGGTCTACTTCGGCTGGATCATTTTCAGGGAGGATGGCGATGCTGTCCCCCGGATTGTAGGCGATTCCCGATCCGGCAAGGTCCAGCGCCAGGTGGTACGTTTTTTTTGTAGATCCGCTTCCCGTGAGAAGCGTCCGCTCTAAAATGCGTGAGGAGAAGGGATTGAATCGATTGTGTTGATTCATTTTCGCGCCCGGATTAAAATCTTGTTTATGCGATTTTGTTTATTTGGTTTTCTCATCGTCCTCTTTTGCGGCTGCGGGATCAGCGAAGTCAATAGCCGCGGTTACATCATCTCCCAATCCCAGAAGGAAGAAATTCCTCTGGAACTGGAAGACGTTGAAGCCCCTCCCCAAACGTAGCTTCGTCGATTTTGAGGACGGTCACAAGGAGGGTTCGGCGATCTCCCTGCACTCCCGTTTGTCCCAGCACTTCTTGAGCCGGTCTTGCTTTTTTCCTGAAAGGCCGCCGGCCAGCTCGATTGCCTGGAGCATCCGCGCGCGCGTCCTTTCTTTGCCGAGAAGCGAGACGGAGTCGTAGAGCGGAGGGCCGCTTTGCTTGCCCATGATCGCAGCAAAAAGGAGAGGGATCATCGCTTTTTTATGGTGAAGGCCGAACGCTTCCGCGGCAGCGTGGGAAATGGTTTCGAGCGCAGAGCCGCTCCAGTCTTCCATCTCGTCCAAACCCCAAATCAGGCATTGAAGAAGGCTCGCCGCCACCTCCGGCTGAATTCCTTTCGGAAGCAATTTCTCCTGCGTCAGCTTCAGGTCGTTGATGAAAAAGAAGTCGCAAAGCTCCATGAAGCTGCCAAACGTCTTGAGGCGCGGGCGGATGAGGGGAATGAGCTTTTCCATGAAGCTGCGATTGAATTGCCATTCTTCCAGCCGCTCCCAAAGCTGATTTTCAGGGATCGACTCGAGGATCGTCTTTTGGTTGAGCCAGTCAAGCTTTTGGATGTCGAAATAGGCGCCCGAGACCCCGATCCGTTTGGGATCGAAGCTTTGGATGATCTCGTCCAGCGAGTATTTCTCCTGGTCGTTCGGCATGCTGTATCCCATGAGCGTGAGGAAATTGAGGAGCGCTTCGGGGAGATAGCCCGAGTCGCGGAAATAGAAGATCGAGGTGGGGTTTCTCCTCTTCGAGAGCTTTCTGCCGTCTTTGCCTAAAAGAAGCGGCATGTGCATATAGACTGGCGGCTGCCAGCCAAACGCTTCGTATAGGCAGAGGTGCTTCGGCGTCGAGACCATCCACTCGTCTCCGCGGATCACGTGGGTGATCTGCATCAGATGGTCGTCGACGACGGCGGCGAGGTGGTAGGTGGGAAATCCGTCCGATTTTAAAAGAACCTGGTCGTCGACATCGGCCCAGGGAAAAACGATCTTCCCTTTGACCTGGTCTTGAATGACGCACTCTCCGTCCAGCGGCACTTTCAATCGGACGACATAGGACTGCCCTGCTTCTTCTCGCTTCCGCACCTCTTCGGGATTCAAGTCTCGATACCGGCGATCGTAGCCGACGTGCCTGCCTTGGGCCGCTGCCGTTTCGCGCATTGCGGTGAGTTCTTGCGGCGTGGCAAAGCATTTATACGCTTTTCCCTTCTCAATCAGCTCGAAAGCATGCTTGCGGTAGATTTCGGTCCGCTCCGATTGGCGGTATGGTCCATAAGGGCCGCCCACATCAGGCCCCTCGTCCCATTCGATCCCGCACCACCTGAGCGCTTCAAAAATATTTCTTTCATATTCCGGCCGGCTTCGGGTTTGGTCGGTGTCTTCAATGCGCAAGATGAACTTGCCTTTGAAATGGCGCGAAAAAATGAGGTTGAAGAGGCCGATATAGGCTGTTCCGACATGGGGGTCTCCTGTCGGCGAGGGGGCGATACGTACGCGAACGGTCATGGTTTCCTCAATATTAAGAGGCCATTTTGAGGCTTTCCTGAAATACTTGCAATAGGTAAATTGAAGTTTTAATTGATCGATAGTTAATGTTTAATATTGAAGTTGTCTGTGCACTGTGATAGTATAATTCTGGAAATCAGACAAAATATGACGCATCCACTAGGATATACGGGCGGCGTTTTATTGTTGGAGCAGGGGATTAGCGCATCCTGCTCGGGCGCTTATTCGCTTTTGGACCCGATTACAAATATTTTTTACTACCTTGTGCCCAAGCTCGCCACGTGGATCTCTGGTTCGAAGATCAGGCGGAAAAACGATCTCTCCGAGCTTCCTACTGCGGGTCTGGCGGACAGAAGGCGGTATAGAGCTGAAATAGAGAGAATGTCTGAGGCTGCGGGCGTAACGCGGAAAGTGATCCCCTATTTTGGATTTTCGTTTGGCAGCCACGGGGGGAAATATTCTTTGACGAATCCCGTCATCCAAATTCCGTTCTGCCATCTTAACCGGAACCTCGATCCGGATGATGTATACGCAAATTTTGGAGATGCAACGGGAAGGCAGCCATCAAGGAACACCGTGAATCGCTATGACGATCAGGAGACGCGCTTTTTGATTCTCCGCTCCCTTGTGCAGATCCGGATGAACGACTCGATGGTCAAGACGGGCGCCAGGATCGCGATGGTAGCCGCTCTCGTCTTGCTGAAAATCAATCCTCTGACCTGGCCGATTAGTTTAACAATCCTCTTGCTCGCCATCACAGTCTATTTTGCCGTCGATCGGTATACCCAGGGACGGCTCGACAAAGAAGCGGCGAAGAGTTTGATCAAACTCAATCTGACCAATGCATATGAAGAACAGCTCAAAAAGCTCCAGCAAAGCCGGCAAGAGACTTTGAGCTCTCCGATTGATGCGGCAAAGTTGAAGGAAGAGGCGGTTGATGCGGCGATCAGCGTTGTAGAGAAACAGAGAAAGCAAAATCTGCTGCGGAGGAACTCCGGACGCAGGTTTGCCAAGGTCCTGATCAACGAGGATGGCGATGAACGGCTCAATTTCACAGCGCCATCCCTTGCGAAGAGAATTCAGAAGCTCGAGAGCTTACGAGCGAAGATCCTCAGTCAGCCGACTCCGCTCATTAGGACAAGGGCCGAACTGGAAGAGGCTCTCGATCTGCTGGAGAGCGGCGGGCGGAAGCTTCCCGAGAACATGACCAAAGCGAAAGTCGAAGAGGCGATCGGAATGGGAAGGCATCCTCTTTTTTAAAAAGAATATCCGATTTTCCCATAGAATTGATTTGAACTGTACCCGCTTCCAAATTCTCCGTCATAGCTAATCGATCCATACCCGTTCCAGTTTGTTTGCCAAAAGAGTTCCACGGCAGGAGAAATGAGATTTTGCTCGGCGGTGAAGCCCTCTACGACAAAGGATGTCGGAGCGCCGACAATCGCCGCGTTGAGACGCCCTACGTTGTGAGGCTTTTTGTAGACATAGCTCAACTTCCCCTGCGCGATAAAAACTCCCCAACTGTAAGAGGATGTTTGATACCCGTTGAGGCCTGTTTCAAATCGCAGCATCCAGGACGTTCTGGAAGAGATCTTCATATTGTAGGGGGCGGCCCCTTTCTCCGAATAGCTCGGATCCCATTCAATGACCCAATCCAGCAAACCGAAAGGTTCGATTGTTCCGGTATATATGTTGAAATCGTATCCCATGCCGAAATGGAGATCGCATTGTCCTGCATGGAAAGAACTTGTTGCGGTCTCATCGAATCCCGGATAAAAGATGCGGCGCGTTTGAGCAATGCCCATATATTCGCCCAAAAT
>DAIDLB010000011.1 GCA_027449725.1 Chlamydiota bacterium | reverse complement strand
GGGGCAAGCCCCTTTAAAATTTCCTGTTTTTTGTCCCACGGAGTGGAACAAAAACAAGGGGGATGGGGGACGGAGCCCCCCAAGGCGGGTTATTCATTAAACAGCAGGGATTGAGGCCGGAATTTCTGACGCGGACGACTTCCCCAATAATGAGGAGAGCGGAAGTGGTGGATTTCCTGCGACCGGTCCCACCACTGGTCCAGCAGCCCTTTTTCATCCAGCGCTCCCGACTGCTTCGCGAATTCATCAACGAGAAACGGAGAGGGGTGGAGGTTGGCTTCGGCCCAGTAGCGGCGAGCTTTTCCTTTTCGGACGCTGAAGCCGTTGAACAGATCGCCCAGGATCCGTAGGCGGTGGAGATTGATCTCTCCCCTTTCTGTAAATTCGGGGATTTCCCTGACATGGGTTAGCGCGTGGAGGACGAGGGAGAATACTTCGAAGGCTGTTGGATGTTCCGCTTGCATGGCCTTCAGTTTTTGGAAGTTCCCTTTTCCGCTGCTCCAGGAATTTTCATCTCCGATGCGGCTCAAAAATAGGGGACACTGAAACGCTCCCCAAAGCCTTTTGATCGATGCCTGATGGAAAGCTGCGTGAATCGCCAGCGCCGGCTGGAAAGCGCCTTCTTTGACAAGCGCCTTCTCCGCAAGACATAAGACTTTGACCATCCTTTCGATCTCATTGAATGAACAGCTCTTCTGAAGCAGTTGGTCTACAAGATACTGTACGACCTGGTCGAACTTCTTGATCTGCATCCGCATTGCGAGGGAGGTGTCTTCCGGATGGCGGATCAGATCGGCAACCTTTACTTCCTGCCCTTGCAGAAAATAGGAGAGGAGAGAGTCTCTGAACACTCGGACAGCGGATTCGCACTCCCAAAGAAATTCAGGTTCCTGCGCAGGGTTCTCTGCCGGAAAGGGACGCTCGGACGTCCAGAGATCAGTCGGGATATAAAATTCTCTCTCCATCTGTTCCTGAAGCTCTTGCAAATCGCTTCGCTCGTGGAGGATGAGGGAGCAGATTTGCCAGCCGGCTTCCAATTTGGGATCGCTCAAAAGTTCCTGATTGGCCGGAGCGGCCCTCCAGCAGTAGATGAAGCGGAGAAGCTGGCGGAGGATATCCAACTCTTCGGGTGTTTGCTTGGCCAATTTTTCAAATCGCATCATGGCGAAGCGGCACAGATTCCCTTCGAGATCTCTCTGTCTGGAGCCTGCCAGAATAGAAAGCCCTTCTTGCCCATCGATGGCGTCTTGCATCCAGAGCATCAAAAACTGAAGCTGGAATAAGGTGATATAGGGAGTGTAGAGGATCGATTCGATGAGATGGATGCGCCGCGGCGTGTCGGGAGCGCTGCATTCGGCAAAGCTTTTATCCAAAATCCGCTTGCTAATGAGTTGCATTCCGGGATCGGTCAAGAGGAGATTCGGCGCATCGGGCGCCGTGAGAAGCGCTAATGCGCATTGCAGGAGCGAGTCCTTTTGAAGTTGGTTGAGCCTTAGGCGAAAAGGCTCTTTCAATAAATAGGTGTCAATAGCCCTGAGAAAAAACTTCTGCGTGCAAAACGGATCGTTTTCCGGCGGTTGAAGACTTCTGCATGCCAGCCTGTCTTCATGGTCGTGGATGCAGCGTTTTAACATCCGAAGCCCTTCTTGAGCAAAAATGAGAGAGCCGCCGGCCGCCATCGCATGCCCTGCTTTTTTCAGAAGATCGCGTAATTCATCCTCTTGCAGCGTCTCGCTAGCTCTAAAAATGTGGTCAATCGCCTCTTTTAAGGGGCCTTCGCCGTGAAAGGAAGATTGCTTGAGGATCTGCAACCCCAGCTTCAATAAATTGGCAGAAAGAGAGAAGGGAAATGGACTGCCCTCCGAAGTTAAGGATTGGATTGCGAAGAGACACGGCTCGAGCAAATTCAATTTGGACAGGCCGGCGACCAAAATCGCGCCATCCGGAGAAAGGGGTTCGTATTGATTGTAAATCGTTTGCGCTAAGACAGAAAAAAGAAGAGGAGGCCATTTTTTTTCCTCATCCTGTAAATAAGTTCCAATCCTTTCCGTCATTTTTTGGATCGTCAGGACATTTTCTCTGGGAGAAAAAAAACGGATAGACTCGGACGGATGAATGATGGCCGGACAGCGGATGGCATGCGTTTCGGATAAGGCAAGCCTGCTTACTCCCGGAGGAGGCGTATGGGCCCGAAAAAATGACTCGCCAACCGGTCTTGATCCTTCAGACGCTCTTCTCGGCGGACTGAAGCCGGCTGAGGAGATGGGAGGAATCGAATCCATAAAGAGAGCTCCTTGTATCGAATTTCTAGGGATTTTCTACCAAGGCCCCCATTTCGTCAACATATGATTAAGGGTAAATTAAGACTCATTAAACGCTGCTCGAAGCCTCCTTGCGTTATTCTCAAATTGGGTTTATGGGAAAGAGACAGCCACCCAAGGGTACCACATGCAAAAATGTCTCCTATTTCTATTTTTTATCTCTGCCGGTCCGCTTGCAGCGATGACGCAGCCAAGCGTTCAAGTGGAAGTGAGCGCCGGCGACAATTATGGATGGCAGGGCCCCGGCTGGTACTATGGCCATTATTTTTATAGCGAAGCGGATTATGTCGCCTGGATGGAAGGGACTCCTCCTTACTACGGGGGCAGCTATCAAACAACAGTTTGGATCGGTCCCGGCTGGTATGGAGGTTATTGGTATGGCAATAGACGGGACTGGGACAACCATTACCATTACAATTCCTATAACCGCTACTACAATAGAGGGGATCACCATGGCGGCCACGGGCACCACGGTGGAGAGGGCGGTCATCACGGCGACGGAGGCCGGCATTGATGGAGATCTATCTCATCCGACATGGAGAAACGGACTGGACGAAATCGGGCCGGCACACAAGCTTTAGCGATATCCCGCTCACAGAAGAAGGGCAAAAACAAGCCCTTGCCCTCAAGGAATCGCTTCAAAAACTCTCCTTTGAGGCCGTGATTTCTTCTCCGATGCAAAGAGCGACGGCGACCTGCGATCTGGCCGGACTGGCCGAGGCGCGCCTGATCGATCCCGATGCGATGGAGTGGAACTATGGCCGCTATGAGGGAAAAACCACTGAAGAAATCCGCGAGGAAGATCCCGACTGGACGATCTTTTCCCGTGGAGCGCCCGAGGGCGAATCGCTCCGCGATATCACCCTTCGGGCAGACCGGCTTCTAAAAAAACTGTCGGCCTACCAAAATAACGTCGCCCTCTTTTCCCACGGCCACTTTCTCCGCGCTTTTGCCGCAAGATGGCTCCAGTTCCCCGCACAGGAGGGACGCCTCTTTGCTCTTGACGTCGCCTCCCTCAGCATCCTCGGCTTTGAGCATCGTCAGCATGTCCTCAAGCTCTGGAACTTCAAGTACCCGCTTTTCTAAAGAAACCAATCAAACTATTGATCGCTCTCTCAAAAAGGCCGATATCCTGCGATTCGTTATGGCTATGGGCAGCGCATTTTGGATCCTCTACTCCCGGTATGATCGTCACCATGTCCGGAAATGTCTCTTGGAGCTCGTGCAAAAATGGAAGCGCGCCTCCGGTAGGCTGAACATGCGTCTCTTTAAAATTCTCTCCCAGCGCTTGCAGATATTTTTGCGACAACGGATGGGACAAATCCCCCTTCCAGGCAAAACAGCCGGGCTCGCTTTGCGTAACTTTGATTTCCAAGCCGCCGGGAATTTTCCTGGATGAGAGATACTCGATCAACAATTTTGCAATCCGCTCGGGATTTTGTCCCGGCGTTAAGCGGACGCCGATTTGACATCGCGCGGTATCCTGGATGGAATTGCCCCCATTTGCCGCTCCCCAACCGCCATTGACAAAGGAAATGCTTGGCTCTTCCGCGATCCTCTCGTAAACGGAAAGATCAGGATCGCCTCGCAATTGGGCCGTTTTTACCAGCCCCTGATCTTCAGCATATGAATCGGCTGATTGAGAGCTTTTTCTTAAGCACTCCCGTTCAACTGGATGGAGCGGCGTACAGTCATCCATGAATCCCGGGATCTTCCTGGGGTCTGAAAGCGAACTCATCAGCTCAGCCAAAGCCGCTGAGGGATCGGGAGCTAGACAGCCGACGCCGCTATGGATCGGTTTTTCCATCGCCTTTACCTCCAGCTGGAGATTCAGAAGCCCGCGCGTGGAATTCGTCAGCGTGCCTGTATTTACACCGGCATTTCCTCCGTCCAGGATGACGAGGGCATCCGACTTGAGGCGCGGAGCCTCCTGTTGAATCAGAGCGCTCATATGGCTCGAGCCATATTCCTCTTCCCCTTCGAAGAGGATTTTTACGTTGACAGGGAGCGCTCCATACGCCTTTTGATAAGCGCCGAGAGCTGCGATAATCCCGATGATGCCTCCCTTGTCGTCGCTCGCCCCCCGTCCGTACAGGCGGCCATCACGCTCCGTAAGAACAAACGGGTCCGTGGCCCATTTCGCCCGATCCACAGGCTGCACATCGTAATGGGCATAGAGAAGGATTGTCGGTTTGCTTGCGTTGGTAATTTTTTCTGCAAGAATGAACGGAACCGAATTGCCTACAATAACCTGCCTGACCTTAAAGCCGATTCCCTCCAATTTCTTAACAACAAACTGCGCGGCGGCCTTCAGATGTTTGGGATCATGATCGGGGCTATTCGGATTGCTCACGGATGGGATCGCAACAAACTCCTTGAGCTGTTGGATCGCCGTCCCCAGCTCTTCCTTACTGATTCTGTACGTTTGCAGCGGATCGCGAGCGGCGAAAGAGATAGGGCCCGGCATAGAAATCTCCATTTTTTTTAGTGGAGGGCAATCCTACCATGTATCAAGATTTTTTTTCAAAGACATCCTCTGAAGTCGATGAATCCCTTCCGGACATCGACCTTCAAAAGCTCCACTTCGATCTTGTCTCCGACATCGAGCTTGCCGCATCCGATGATCACCTTTCCCTCGATGGGAGGGTCGTAGAGCCGCACCCAAATCCCCTTGCGCCCCGCTCCGGTGACGAGCGCCTCGAAGCGCTTGCCGATCTGGTCTTTCATCACCATCGCAGCGGCGCATTTGATCATCCGCCGCTCGACTTTGGTCGCATCGTCTTCCTTTTCGGTGCAATGGATAGCCAGGGCGGCGAGATCTTTCCGCTGATAGGGAAGCGGCGTCTGGAAGAGCTGGCTTTTGAGGAGCCGTTGCATGATGAGATCGGGATAGCGGCGGTTCGGCGCGGTCGTGTGGGCATAGTCGTGCAAGGCCAAATCGAAGTGGCCGACGGGACGCCTTCCGGGAACCCCGACGACATATTCTCCCTTGCCGATCAGTTTGATGACCGAGAGCGAAAGGTCGTGAAAGTGCTCCGGCCGCGCCGCCTGCTGACGGACGAGAAAATCCCTCAGCGCATGCACGTCGGGCCTGGCCGGGAGCTTTTCGCCAAGCGCCTTGGCCAGGAGGACGATCCTCCGCCAGCGCTTCGGTTTTCGGACCACGCGCTGCAAAACGGGCAGGTTGTGGCCCTTTAGAAAACGCGATGCGCCGACATTGGCCGCGATCATGGCATTTTCAATGAGCCGGTGCGCCCGGTTGACTGTGCGCGGCTCTAGCCGGACGGCGATCTTGGCGATCATGACTGCTTGAAGCTCGATCGTTTCAAATCCGAGGGCCCCTTGCGATTCGCGGAAAGCGCGGATACGCTGTGCAATCTGGTCTTGCAGAAGCAGCTGCCGATGGACCTCGTCGGAGACATGCTCCATCCGCCACCCCTTCTCCAGCCACTCGGCTACCGTTTCATAGACGAGCTTCGCCCGATTGCGGACAAAGGCTGGATACAGGCTGTGGAGCTCAAACTTCCCCGCCTCGTCAACCTCCATCTCAATGACGATGGCGGCCCGGTCGGTATCCGGATTGAGAGAGGTCAAATCGTTGGACAGCTTGGGCGGCAGCATCGCAAACACCTTGCCGGGCGTATAGACAGACGTGGTGTTGTGTTGGGCGGCCAGATCAAGGGCGCTCTTATTTTTGACAAGCGCATCTACGTCGGCAACAGCGATGTAGATGCGGCTTTTTCCCGAAGGAAGCGTGTCGGCGTAGGTGAGCTGATCGAGGTCCTTGGAGTCGATATTGTCGATCGACACCCAAAGAAGGTCCCGCCTGTCTTGCATCCCGTGCTTGAAGGGGGCCGGCTGACGGATTTGATCCAGCTCGCGAAGAGCCTCTTCCGGATAAAAGGGAAGCATCCCCTTTTCCACCATCGCTTCAATCGCAATCTTTTCCAGCGTTACGATAATTCCTCCTTATGGAACTCCAAGAGATCTCCCGGCTGGCAATCGAGGATTTTGCAGATCGTCTCCAGAGTGCTCAGGCGAAGCGCCCGCGCTTTTCCCGTTTTGAGGATCGAGAGATTTTGCTCTGTAATCCCGATCGCTTCCGCAAGCTCCTTCGAGCGCATCTTTTTCTTTGCAAGCATCACATCCAAATGAACGAGTATAGGCATGTTTACACCGTCGCCTTCTGTTCTTCATTCATAGCAGACGCCTCTTGTAAAATCCAGGAGAGGAGTAAAAGGGTCAATCCCAACGCCAACATTGCCAGCTCATGCGTGCCGATAGCAACAGAGACACAGCGGTGCCCCACGGGATTGCGATAGGTCAAACTCAGGCTGAGGCAGGCGACCGAAACGGGATGGAGGAACTGCCCCCACAAGAGGGCCCAGCCGGCCTTTCGGACAAACAAGGCGTTTTCCTTCTCAAAGAGGCGCATCTGCTCCATCGAGCCAAAGAGCTTCGAGAGGTAGATAAGCGAGGCCATGGAAAACAAGAGGGTGATCAGGTTCGAGAGAAAGCCAAGAAATTTCTGGCCGACTGTTAGATCGCTCCAGCCGACAGGCCACTGGGTGAACACGGGCAGCGGACTTGCCTGAAACCACGGCTCAAGAAACGGATACCCCGAGGTGGTCCAATACCCCGCTTCCAGAAGCGGAAGCGATAAGGCGAATGCAAGGGCAGAGTATTTTAAGAGCCGGCTGAGCGAGACGATTTTATTCATCGGAACCTCCTGTTGATGATGGAGGGGATTATCGTTTATCGATCATTTATCGTCAAATCTCGATCATTTCATGAAGCGAGGTTCACCATGCCCTTCTATTTACCAAATTGAACGCATTCCCGAGGACAGCCAAGTCATCAACGGCTCCATCAAGAAGTTGGTGCAGCTTTTGCCGATTTACCTCAAATTCCAGTTGCGATGCCAATTCCTCGATTTTTTGAGGTGTAACTTCGGATTTCCTTGCACAAACATCAAAATAAAATGAATTAACAATCATTTTAAATCTATCTTCATCTTCAGACATTTTTATTCTTTTAGCCATTTTTCGCTCTTCCGCCTCTGCCGCTGTCTCCTTGGCCCTTGTAAATGCGGCTTCCAATCGATCGGCATAATTGGGAAAAGATTGTTTAAGAGATTCCAAAATGGAGGGAAGTGTTTGCTTCATCTCATAGGTGCCAATCACAACTTGATCTTTTTGCAAGTTGAGAAGTGCTATGACCCGTTCACAGTCGCTTTCGATAAAGCGATATCCCTTCGATCGAGCTTTATCTATCAGGTTAATTAAGCGATCCGCATTGTCCGGCTGAATCCAAATGGCGTCCGATTCGAAAATTTTTTTCACTACTTCCATATAACTCAGTCCGACCTGTATTTCGGATCCGGGAGGATGCCGGAGGAAGAGTTCCAGATTTTCCAGCGAGGGGTGGTTTACGACACCCTCTAAGAACATCTGATATGCACTTGCGCTCGGCCCCGTTCCCATCATCGTGTCAGCATATGGCTCATAGTATTCAGGTGATCTGCGGAATACTTCCAGCCCTTTGAAACGAGGGAGGGGGTCTTGGGCCTGAAGAAAATCGATCATTTTCTGCAGAACAGTTTGGGCTTCCAAATGTGTTTCCCTACCTCCTTCAACCGGCATTTCCCATTGGAAGCGGCAAGTGTCATTCTCAAATCGGGGGCGATAGCCTTCCGGAGGGAGCATTGTTCCAACGGGACGGTAGGTATCAAGAGCGTAAAGGAACAAGCTTTCCGCCCGTCCGGTGAGGCCGATCCGATTTTGAGCTGCAAAGAACTGTCCCTCTAGATGGATCGACTTTACTTCGCCCGCTTCAAGCTTGCACTGGATCACAACCGAAGCGCTGTGGACGTTAAGCGGGCAATTGTAAGTGATCGTGATATCCGGATAGGAATACTCGATCGACTGCAACGAGGGGCTGCATTGACCCTCTCTTCTCCGCAGATTTAATCCTGACACAACACGGCATAACGACTGGACGCTTTGAGGTAAATCAACCTCCGAAAGCGCCTTGCCTTTATTTTGAACGGTATGGGAAGCGACTGTGAGCAAGCTCTGATGAAGCAGGGTAAAGTAATCTTCCAAAGAGTACACAGGCATGCGATCTGGGGATGCATTCC
>DAIDLB010000010.1 GCA_027449725.1 Chlamydiota bacterium | reverse complement strand
CCTCATGAATCCCATGGACATAAGTGCTGCCGGGATCGAAGCCGAAACGGTCTGGCCGATTTTAAGGGCTAGATAGGCGTTGGCCACAGCAAAGAGCAAGCCGAAAAAAACGCCCAGGGCAATGGCGCGGAAAGTGAGTTCGTGAGCTTTTCTGCTGGCCGGAATGTGCGGGTGAAATGGCTCTTTCATCACTCTGTTTGTATGGATGATGGGGTTATTTTAATCAATATTAGAGAAGTTGGATTACAACCAGATATTCGTAGGAAGAATCCCCGATGCTGATGTTGAGCTCATAGAGGCGAAAGAGCCCCCCCTCTTTTCCCTCCTTTTCCCGCTTGCATTTCAAAGTGAAGGAGCGCTTGAGCGCTTTGGGGGGCAATCCGGGAAGCCGCAAAGAAGCGTCCGGAAGAGGAAATGTCTTCAGTCCTTTGGCCTTTTCAGGGAGAGCCTTCCAGGAAATTGAGCGGCGGAGGAGCATTTCTTTGATCTCAGAATAGGTCCAGTCGGAAATTCTCTGTTTCTCCAGGGCTTCGAAGTGTTCGACCTGGGCCCTGTAGTGGTGGATCGGCGTCCGGATCAGCACGGGAACGAAAAAAATGAGGAGCGAGACGGCGATCAGCACTTCAAGAAGGAGAAAAGAATGTTTTTTCATGACAAACAAGTTTAGAGGATGGCATCATTTGTCCTGAAATGGAATTGCAGACAAAAGCGTTATACAATCTTTTACGGCTCAACCACGCCGAAGATCCTTCTTTGCCTTGCGAGAGCTGGCAAATCGAGGACCTCCGCAGCGTGTCTCTTGAGGCTCTCTTTGAGAGGCTTAAGGAGGCGGGGCTCTCTCTCGATGGAGCGTCTTTTCACGGCTTTGCTGAGGAGTGCGACTCACCGGAGAGCTTAGCCGAGCTTCTCTTGGTCGATCTTGAAGAACCCGAGTCTTATGACCCTCTCTACCTGGTTCTTTTCGAACTCTGGCGGAGGCTTCTTCCTGAAAAACAATCTCTTTCCCTCTTTTGCGATGAGCTGGACCATCAAATCTGGCTATTCGACGCCGGACAGCTGGAAAGCGACGAGCCGGTCCAGGATGCGCTGGCGAACCTGATTGAAATTTTGGAAGAGCATGTCGATGCGGGGGCGAAGCCCGTAGAGACTTTCGCTACGATCGGCAGTTACTGCGCACAGGACCTCTTTTCCTTCCTTGTCGATTATATCTCCGAGCTTCTCGATGGCGGCAATGAACTCTACGCTTCCGAACTGATCGACCATTTTTTTCCATATGTGCAAGACGATGGCTGGTTTTCCTTTCTTCGCATCCGCCTTAAGGCGTTTACCGATCCCGTCAAAGCCAATCAGCTGTTGGCCCTTCTCTTCGAGAGAAAAGAAGCAATCACCCTCGATCTGCTGACAGAAGCGATCCGTTTTCTTGTCGTCTACGGAGAAAAGCCTCTCTTTCTGACAGCGGTCCGCCTCGCCTTGCCTCTTTTGGAAACGAGGCAGGAATTTGAGGAGCTGCGCGCTCTTTCGGCTGATTATTTCCGCCGCCGCGACCGGGAGGATTTGGAGACTGCAGTGTCCAAGCTGTTGGATCAGGCGTCGTTTGATCGGTTTCTTCAAACGTGTTTAGAATAGCAGAACCGGCTTGAACCGAACATAGTCGGCAGACGCTAGGACGTAACGGACGCCTCTAGCCTCTCCAAAAAGAGAAATCCCCGCCTTGATATTGTGGAGATGGCCAAAAACGCAGGTATGGATGGCGTGTTTTTCCAAAATGCGCGATGCGCGGGAGGGCTGTAGATCCGCTCCGATGGGAGGATAGTGCGTCATGGCAATCCGGATTTTGGCATCGGCCGGTAGTTGGGACAAGCTCATCTCCAGGCGGAGGAGCTCCCGCTCGAAGATTTTTTCGCTTAAATCTGCTTGAGCCTCCACTTCGGGATCTTTCTGTTTTTGTTTTGGATTTTCCCGAAATTCGATAAACGGGTGGAACGAATACTCTTCCGAGTCCCAGAGCCTGCTTCCCCCGATCGCAACTTCTTTCCAGCGAAAGACATTGTTTTGGACCAGATGGAGCGACGGAGGCAGAATGGGAGCGATTTTTTTGAGAGATCCCCACCAAAAATCGTGGTTTCCTTTGAGGAGTACCTTGGTTCCGGGCAACTTTTCGATCCATTCCAAGTCAGGAGCAGCTTCTTCCGGCTTCATGGCCCAGGAGACGTCGCCCGGGATCAAGACCAGATCGTCAGGATGGATCACGTCCTGCCAGGCGGCGGCGATCTGCTCGGCATGGCGCTCCCACTCTGGGCCGAATATGTCCATGCTTTTGTTCGGCGTCCCAAAACTCAGGTGGAGATCGGCGATGGCCCAAATTCTCATAGCGTAAAATGATCCTGCAAATTTGCTCCGGCAGTGACGACGAGGATACCGTCTCGAATAAAGACGCCGTCTCCGTCAAAATGGTCTCTGCCCGACTTATTGATTAGGCAGACATTGTTTCCCATGCGCACATTTTCATCAATGATGGCCCCTTCGATCCGGCAGTTTTCGCCGATTGAAGAGGAGCCGAGAAGAAGGCTGTTTCGGAGGATCGTTCCCTTCGCCACCTGGGATCTCATGCCGATGACCGAATGTTCAATCTCGGCAGCATTAATGCGGCTGCCGTCGCATAGGATCGAATCGCGGATCTTGGCCGTTTTGATTTGCGGTCCGGGAAGAAAGGTCTGCCTCGTATAAATCGGTTTTTCCTCGTCATAGAGGTTCACTCCCCCGCCATTTCTCGTGAGGAGGAGATTTGCTTCGTAATAAGAGCGAACGGTGCCGATATCCTCCCAATAGCCGTCATAGAGATAGGCCGCGACTTTCCATTTCCGTAAGGCGGGGCCAAGCAGGTCGCGCCCAAAGTCCACTCCCGGATGGCTTTCGAGAAGCTCCTGGAGAACCTCTCGCCTAAAGAAGTAGATACCCATCGAAGCGAGCACTTCCGATCCGGAGCGATGCAAAAACCGACTTAGATTCGTTCCCTTTTTTGGCTTTTCGAGAAATTCTCTGACGACGCTCTTTTCATCGACTTGAAGAATGCCGAACCGTTCGGAATGATCCTGAGAGACCGGCTTGGCCGCAATCACGATATCCGCCCCCGATAAAGCGGTCGCCATGGCGTTAAAGTCGATGTGATAGAGCTGGTCGCCGGACAAGATCAGAAAATAAGCGGCGTCCGATTTCAGGATCGTGGAGAGAGTTTTTCGCACCGCGTCGGCCGTTCCCTCGAACCAGACCTTTTCTTCTTTTTCATTTTCCTGGGGAGTCAAAACGTCGATCGAGCCGCTTTGAAACATTCCGAAGCGGTACGTCTGGCTGATGTGGTGCTGCAATTCGCCTGAGAGGTATTGAGCCAGGACGTAGATCTGGGTCAAGTTGGCGTGGATCGAATTGGAGATCGGGATGTCGATCAACCGGTAGCGGCCGCCAAAAGAAATGGCGGGTTTACAGTGGTGGAGCGTGAGGGGGTGGAGGCGGGTTCCTTTCCCGCCGGCGAGAATGATGGTTGCTGCGTCCATTCATCTGCACCATAAAAACGGCTGCGATTATTTGCGATAGAATCTTCAGCGGGGACTCCG
>DAIDLB010000009.1 GCA_027449725.1 Chlamydiota bacterium | reverse complement strand
GGGCACCCATAAACCAGCGGCTCCAAAACATTATGGCCGCCGATTTTAGAAGAAAAGCTGCCCGCGACGATGGCCGCCCGGCTCACGGCATAGCAGTGGGGAAGCTGCCCCATCGCATCGACGAGGATCACCCGCTCCCCTCCCCTCTTTTCCTTCCAGCGGCAAAAGGAGACCCCCATCTGCTTCAGGATCGCTGCAGTCTCAACGAAACGCTCGGGATGGCGCGGAGCTAAAAAGAGGGTCGTTCCATTCAGGAGGGGAAGCAGCTCCGCCTCCTCCGGCGCATGAGTGCAGGAAAGCGTCACCACGGTTTCTTCGGGAGTCAGGCTAAAGCGAGCTCTAATCCAGGCAGGGTCGACGGGCAGCGCATCGATATCGAGCTTCAGATTTCCCGTGATGGCGATCGGACGGGGGGCAAGGGAAGCAAAGCGGCGCAGGTGTTCTTCATTTTGCACGCAAAGGGCGTCGAGCGACCCAAACAGCCTTTTGGCCAGAAATGGGAAAAAGCGGAGACGCCGGGCCGATCTCTCTGAGATCTTGCCGCTGACAACCGCCGTCTTCACGCGGGCGCGTTTCGCCTCCCGCACCAGGTTCGGCCATACGTCGCCCTCGATGAAGAGAAGGAGATTCGGAGAAAAGCTGCAAATCCATCTCCGCATGATCCAGGAAAAATCGAGCGGCAAAAAACGAAGGAGGTCGGCGTCTTGCAAACTCCGTTTTGCCTCGTCAAACCCCGTCCTCGTCGTCATAGTCACGAGGATGCACGCCTTGGGTTCTCGCTCCCTCAGCCGCCGGAGAAGCGGCTGAGCCGCCTTCACCTCGCCGACAGAAACGGCATGGATCCAAATTCTTTTTCCCCATCCGGTCGGAGGCTCTTCTCCAAAACGCTCTTTCAGCGTGCAAAAGCGCTTTTTCCCGCACACCTGCTGCCAAAAGATCTTGGGTGCAGCCCCCAGAACAAACAGCGCCAGGAAAAAATCGTACATCAGTTTAAAACGATGTTGAGGAGCTTGTCCGGCACATAAACGACCTTGACGATCTCGCCCGAGAGATGCTTGGCCACCTCGGGCTGCCGGAGCGCATACGCCATCACCTCGTCTTGCGTCTGCCCTTTCGCTAGGTCGAAGCGTCCGCGGAGCTTGCCGTTGATCTGCACGACAACCGTCGCGCTTCTCTCGACCAAATACTTCGGATCGACGGCGGGAATTGGCGCATAGGCGAGCAGCTCTTTTTCACCGAGATGCTGCCAGAGCTCTTCGGCGATATGGGGCGCGAAAGGAGATAGCATCTGCACCGCCATCTTCAACACCGAGCGCGGGTAGTTCTCCAGCGGGATAAACGCATTGAGAAACTCCATCATCTTGGCAATCGCGGTATTGAACTGCATCGCTTCGATATCCTTGACTACTCCATCGAGAAGCCGATATCCCAGCTTCATCGCCTCGTCCGTCTCCGCTTCCGTCACTTTCTCGGAGAAGACCATGTCATAAAAGCGGTTCAAAAAGCGCTTGCAGCCGTTGACCGCATCGGTGTTCCAGATCTTTTCCCGCTCAAAAGGCCCCATGAACATCTCGTAGAGCCTCAGGGCGTCCGCCCCAAACTCCTCGATGATTTCATCGGGAGAAACCCCATTGAGCTTCGACTTAGACATCTTTTCCATCTGGACAAGAAGCTCGGCCCCCTCTCTCGTATAGGCTGCGCCTTCCTTTTCGACCACATCCTTCGGGTCGACGTAGCCGCCGGACGGCTTCTTATAGGACGGGGCCGTCACCAGTCCCTGGTTGCGGAGGGTCATAAATGGTTCGGGTGTATGGACAAGCCCCAAATCAAAGAGGACCTTATGCCAAAAACGCGCATAGAGCAAATGCAAGACCGCATGCTCGACGCCGCCTACATAGACGTCGACGGGCATCCAATACCGGTCTGCCTTCTTGCTCCACGCCTCTTCCTCATTATGCGGGTCGCAAAAGCGCATGTAGTACCAGCACGACCCCGCCCACTGCGGCATCGTATTCGTCTCTCTCAGCGTCTTCTTCCCTGTCTTCGGACAGACGACCTCGACCCACTCTCTCACCTTGGCTAGCGGGCTCTCCCCGCTCGCCGCCGGCTTATAATCGTCGAGCGGAGGCGGCAAGAGCGGCAGCTCATCCGCCTCAAGCGCCCGCTTCGTCCCGTCTTCAAAATGTAAAATCGGAATCGGCTCGCCCCAATAGCGCTGTCTGGAAAAGAGCCAATCCCTCAGCTTATAGTTGACCGTCCTCTTCCCCTTCGAATGCTTCTCGAGCCACCGGATCATCTCCTCTTTCGCCGCCGCCGTCCTTAAGCCATTCAGACAGCAATCGCCATACGAGCTCTCCACCATGGTCCCGTCTTTCGTCCAGCACTCCTCCTCCCCTTC
>DAIDLB010000008.1 GCA_027449725.1 Chlamydiota bacterium | reverse complement strand
CACATGCGATCTTTCCCACTCCCGGTTTAAGCGCCTTTGGTTCGGCCCGGGAGCAGGGGCGGACCTCCTTTTTCTTCCCCACCCGGCCTGGATCTTTAGCGCCGGCTACTTTTATTACTTTCTCCATTTCGACCAGAGGTTCAACCTGTTTTCCGACCTTGTTGAACCATCCGCCGAAACGTTTGTTTGGCAAAAATACCGCGCGTCCACTTCGGCGCACGGGCAAAAAATCTCCGGAAAAATTGCGGCGCAGGTCGCGGCGGAATGGCGTTTCAATCTCCGTCTCGACGCTTTTTTATTTTCAGCGAACGACAGAACAGGTTCGCTCCGGCAGAATTTTACCCAGGTTTTTCCGGTGCAAAATTCGTTTTCTGAAATAGACAAACCCAAGATGGATGCGACGTGGCAGGCCTATTCGGCGCTAGTTGAGATTGAATATTTTTTTTAACCCTCTTACGATGGCTGCATGCACCGTTGGACTTTTGCATCTCTAGCTCCGCTTCTTCTCTTGGCTGAAGAGACGTGCCTGTTTTACGGAAATCCTTCCCAGCCTGCGTGCCCTTGTTCGTATGCGCTGGAAGCGACGGCTGATTTTCTCTACTTGCAGCCGTTTGAAGAGGGGCTTACCTATGCGATCCGGAACGACGCGAGGCAAGGGGCGGGCGGCGCCGACGGAACGCCGGGAGGGCCGCTCATCGATCTGGAGCCGCGCTGGCAGCCGGGAGTGCGCCTTTCCTTCGGCTATGCGCCGAGTTTTACGGCCCGGACGATTTGGACCTGGTTTCATGCGAGTACATCCGACCACGCCCATTCGGAGCTCACCTTGCCCGGGGTCGGACTCCAGAGCGTCTGGGTTCCCGCAATCGACACGTCCCTCCTCTACGATGCCGCCTCTTTCCGCTGGGACCTCGATTTCGATACGCTTGAGTTCGAGTTGGGAAAGCGCTACGACGTGAGTTCTTCAATGACCTTCAATCCGGTGTGCTTTGTGCGCGCGGCCTGGATTGACCAGGCATTCCATGCGCGCTACGGCGCTGCTGACAGCGCTTCGGCGATGAACGATTTTCGGGGGATCGGGCCTGGATTTGCCTTCCGCTCCGAATGGGGCTTTGCCCGGGGTTGGGCGATTTCTACGGCAGCGGGATTTGCCCTTCTCTACGGCCAGTTTACTTCCCACTATGGGATTTCTCTCGCGTCGGTTCCTTTGGAAGAGCTTCTCAATGGAGTCGATGCGAAAGACCATCGCCTTGCCCCCGCCGCCGATTTTTCCGCCGGTATTGGCTATGGAAGATGCATATCGAACAAAAGGTTTCGGGTTGGAGGGGCTTTGAGCTACGAGGCGCACGTCTATTGGAACCAGAGCCAGCTTTTTCGGCCGATGGGAAGCGATGCGCCGGGGATTGCACTGCAAGAAACGCGAGACCTCTCGATCCAGGGATTTTCACTGAGGGGCTATTTTGAGTTTTAAATATCTATTCTTCGCCGCTGCCCCGCTTTTGGCCGAACTGCAATACGGCAATCCGTCGGAAGAAAAGCCGCCGCCCTTTCGGATCTACACGATGGGCGACTATCTCTATTGGCAGGCGTCGGAAGACGGCCTTGAGTATGCCCTCAAACAATCCGCTGTCTCTTCGTTCGGTGTTCAGGGGGCAGTTCATGCAATCGACTTTCCGTTTAAAGACGGATTTCGGATCGGCGGCGGGATGGTGCTGCCCCGCTATGATTGGCAGATCGAGGTCGACTGGACCCGCTACTTCAACTACATTTGCGAAGACGTACAAGAGAGCGCAGGAGGAAATCCGTCCCTCGCCGGCCTTTGGATGAGCCCGGTCGGACATGGGATGATCGGCTGGGGAGATGCGAGTTTCAGCTGGGATTTGAAGTTCGATTCACTTGATCTCGACCTCCTCAGGATCGGGTTTGTCAATCCCAATTTTAGCCTTGCGCCGCGCATCGGCCTGAAACGCGCCTGGATCAAGCAGCACCTCCACGTGCGCTACCAGACAGGCTTTGATCCCGGCTCAGGACTTCTTTCCAATGCGTATTACGATGTCCGCTTTACGAATGATTTCCGGGCGATCGGCCCCCGGTTCGGCCTCGATACCAACCTTTGGATGGGGTGGGGCTTTAACATCAGCGCGAGCGCGGCGGCGGCCCTCGTCTATGGGCCGATGCATAGCCACCGGATCGATGTAAGCAGCCAATTCGGAGGCATTGATCTGGCGGAAAACGTCAACCGGTTTCGGCCGATGGCGGAGGGAGTCCTTTCGCTCGAATGGTCGAAGTGTTTTGACAATCTTGTCCGCATGCAGCTTTGCCTTGGCTATGAGGCGCAGCTTTGGTGGGGGCAAAACGAGATCCGGACGCAGATCTCCTCTTCGCTGCCTCCTTCGAGTTTGAAGGCGAATGGAGCGCTTACCTTAAAGGGATTGGATGTGCATGCGCGCTTTGATTTTTAGCCTTCTTGCTTCTGCTCCTCTCTTGGCCTCTTCAGAGGAGTGCTATGGCAATCCGCCTGCGTACTTGGGAAAGCCGTGCATCCGATCGATCCTCTACGGAGAGTATTTTTTTGCCTCGGTGCGCGAAGACGGCCTTTCGTATGCGATCCGCTCCTCGAGTGGAAATCCCCTTTCGGGCAAGCTGATCGAGCCGTCCGACCGGTGGCGTCCGGGATTTCGAATCGGGTTTGGAAGCCATCTGGCCCACGATTCCTGGGAGATTTCGGGCGACTGGACCTATTTTTATAGCGACCTGATCCAAACGGTGCACGCTTCGTTTGCGTCTCCGGGCTCGACCTACCTGACGCCGATTTTCATCGATGCGAGCAGCTATGCCCAGATCCTGGGCGGCAAGTCATTGCAGGAGGCGAAGGAGCAGTGGACTCTTTCGTTCAATGCGATTACGTTTGCTCTCAGCCGACCCTATTACCTCAGCCGCCAGCTGAGTGTCCGGCCGCAGACGGGACTCCTCGCGGGCTGGATTGATCAAGATGTGGAGATCTCCTATCTAACCTCCGCGCCTCCGGCGGGAGGCGGCAACGATGTGGTTGCCTACCAAACGATGATCCAAAATGACACTTGGCGCGCTGGCCCCTTTTTCGGGGGGATGATGGATTGGTATATCCAACGGAAGTTCCGTTTTTTCGGAACCCTCAGGGCGGCGGTCCTCTATCGGAGCCTCCACTTCAACCAAACGCAGGTTTCCGTGGGAAACAGCGGAGGGGATTTCCGCCTCTTCTTACGCGACGCGTCGCATCGGCTGCAGCCGTGGCTCGATTGCCAGCTCGGCCTTGCCTGGGGAACGTTTTTCCGCTGCTCCCGCCACTATTTTGAGGCGGGACTGCAATACGAGTGCCAATATTTTTGGCACGAGTTTGAATCCCGGGTCCTCTGCCAGCAGATTTCCAATTCCCAAGACAGAAGCGTGAATAATCTGGGCGATCTCAGCTTGCAGAGCGTCGCGCTGCGGCTGCGGCTCGACTTTTAAGAAGAGGCACGAGAGCAAGGAGCGCTGCGATGAGTACCGGAATGGCGGCGCTGCCGGTCCAGTTCGTCCGATGATAGAGCCAAAGAGAGAGGGCGGGCATTGGAGCGCCGATGAGGCGCGAGCCCAAGCTCATGCCGAGGGCGCAAACGGAAAAGCGCACTTTCGGGGAGCACTGCTCCATCGCCCAGGCGTGGTAAGTGGCGGAGAAGCAGACCCCGATGACCATGAGGGAGATCCGGATGCCGCTTGCCAGAGCGGCGCTGGCCCCGTCCAGCAGGATAAAGAAGGGGAGGGAAAGAACCAGGCCTGCGATCAGGGCTGACAGCATCAACCTCTCTTTTTCGATCCTCTTGGAGAGGTGGCCGAAGAAGGGGAGAAGGAGCATGTCGAGAAGGAGCAAGACCGTGTTGAGGGTCATGGCCTCTTGCAATCCAATATTCGATACGAGGGGTAAAAAGGTGTTGAAGAGATTGGCGATCAGGTAATAGTTCCCATACGAATAGCCCATGACGAGGGCGATTCGAACGATGGCGCGCCACTCATCTGTTAGATCGGAGAAGCGGAGCGTTTCTCTTTGAGCGCTTTCCGTTAGGACGTTTTTTCGGACGGCGATCCCTGCAAGGGCGCTGAAGGTTCCTGCGAAATAGAGCATGCGCCAATGCTCTCCCCAGACTGTAGCGGCGGCGGAGGCGAGCATGATCCCAAAGACGGAGGATGCGTCGTAGAGACTGCTCATCCAGCCCCGTTTTTTCTGTTCGGTCTGTTCCAAGAGATAGAGGGCGCCTCCGGTAGTTTCTCCGGCGGCAAAAAAGCCCTGGAAGAGGCGGCCCAGAGCTAATAAGGCCGGCGCCAGCCACCCGGCCTGTGCGTAGGTTGGGAGAGACCCCATTGCAAAAGTGGCGGCAGCCATCCCCATAAGTGTGATCGAAAATACCCGCCTTTTCCCAAGCCGGTCGCCGAGCCATCCGAAGACGAGGGCGCCCAGCGGTTTGGAGATGAGGCTGAGCGGCAAGAGTGCATAGACGCAGATGAGCGCATAGATCGGATCGGCGGACGGAAAAAAGATCGGCGCCAGAAAAGGGGCTAAAAAGCCGTAAAGTGCGTTGCTATAGTGCTCGAGCACATTTCCTGTGATGCCGGCGAAATATTTTTTCATGACGGAGTGCTCGCTTTGTCCGACCCATAAAGGAGACCGGCTTTGGCTAAATTGCCTCTTGCGTGCGGAAACACCTCTTCGAGCTGCCGGATAAGTCCGTCGACCTGCTTGCGCTTGGAGTCTTGCCCGACGGGGCATTGGCAGCTGATGCGCAAAAAGCCGTACTGCTTGGCAAAATCGCGCATCTGCTCTTCGCTGCAATAGATCAAGGGGCGGACGATGCTTACCCCATAGTGGTGCATATGCACTTTGGGCAGGTTGGCGGCGAACTCGGCCTTGTGGAGCAAATTGAGAAGCAGGGTCTGGGCGCTGTCGTCGCGGTGATGGCCGAAGGCGACGATCTTGGCGCCTCTTTCTTTGGCGGCATCAAAAATCAATTTCCGCCTTTCCCTCGAGCACGAATAGCACTCGAGCTCTTCCCGTTTTTTGGTCGAGGTCCGCTCGATCAGGGGGACCCCCAGTTCCTGGCAGATCCCGCGCAAAAACCGCTCATCGATGCCGGCGCCGCAGGAAAACTCTCCCCCGACATGAATGGCGATCAGATCGAACGGAGGAAAACCCCTTCCCCGCAGCGCGTGCAAAAGAAAGAGGAGTCCCAAGCTGTCCTTGCCGCCGCTAAGGGCGATGGCGATGGGTTCGCTCCCATCGAACAGGGAAAAGTCGTAGATCGCCTTTCGGCAAGCGCTCTCGAGCTCTTTTCCGAGTCCGGTCCAGGGAGGCTTTGCGATCGGCAGTGGATTGATCATATTTAACTCTTTGATGGCGGGTATATTAGCTTTTCAGATGACAGGAGTCAATAGAGATGGACGCTTATACTGCGTCTCTGGTAGAATAGATTTTATCTTCACATTAAAAAAACGATATGACGAAAATTGGACGTAATGATCCGTGTTCTTGCGGATCTGGAAAAAAATATAAAAAATGTT
>DAIDLB010000007.1 GCA_027449725.1 Chlamydiota bacterium | reverse complement strand
GTATGGCCGAGCGAGTGATGGAGCGCCGGCATAAAAGCAGAATTAAAAGGCCCACCGGAGCCGCCGCGAGCAGCTCCATGGTTGAGAACAATAGAGGATTACTCAACTCGATGGCATGTTTGCCAACGACATAGAAGGATGCCCACAGAATGGGATTAAGAAAAAAGGCGGCGACAGCTAGCTTTTTATTTCTCATATGAACGCTCTGGAATCCCGTTTTTCAATCCTCTCACCCCGGCAAAAAAGGCTGCGCATCTCCGGATGAACTCCATATTTAAAATAATTTATAAACGTCTGCAAGATGCGAGGCGTGTAGAGCTTCGGCATTTGATGTTCGTGAAGCTCCTTGCTCCGTTCGCCAAAGGCAGCTTCTTCATGAGGTGCGTAGAAGACGCTTTCGTCTTTAGAGATCCGCATAGGACAGCGGACCCGGGTGTCTGTCCTCGCAGCAAAATTACTGATGCTCTTGACGGACAATTTTTGCCACAAATGGGCGCTGCGGTCCAGCAGGGTTGAAATCCGGTTGATATCGTTAATTTCCCAAACCTCTCTGCCTTCCTTGGATAACGATTGATCCCGTATGAACATCGAAAATCCAAATATATCAGAGGTGAGATTCGCGCATGCGAAAGGGGATTCCGTAGACGGATCGTAGAATGCATTTTCTGTGTCTCCCGCATGCGGCAAGAAAGCGACGACATCGAAGTCATCGTAGATCACTTTCGCATTGGTAACAGGGCACCGGGCTTCGACGGTCAAGCTTAGCGATTGGCCTGTTCCTTCAAGTTTGGGAGGCTCCACACCAAGTCCAGCCGCGATCGTTTTCCCCATTTCCGTCAAGATCCGCTCAAACGACTTGGGCGATTCCTTCTTATAGCTAGGATCATTAAAAACGAAAAGGCAACCAACTTTTTGGAAAGCTAGAAGACCCTTGTAAAACAATTGATATTGCTTGCGCACATGTTCTGGATTTCTCACACAACCGTAGAGATATCGTCCCAATGCAAATTCCCGGCGACCCTGGACGCACCCGAGGGAGTTTTTGAACCATTCGGGCACTTCATTGAGCAACGAGGCGTCATCCTGAAATGTCGTTTGAATTTTGGAGTTCAGGGATAGGTTCTTATGGATTTCCGCCCTAAAAGACATAGGACACTTGGAGGTCTTTGTACCGGCGATATGATCTTGTGGCTCTAACTGCCCGTCGAAGTCGCTCATACGCTCCTCCGCTTAGCTGATAAACATTCAACGCCCAGGCGTTTTGAGGAGAACAATTTTTATGCCAAACGCCGCTACAGGCCGGTATCAGAACATGGTTTTAATGGAACAATACAGCGCTTCGAACGTATGTATGGCATGGAAATTGCTTCCGGAGTGATGAGCGCCAATTTGTGACAGGAGCAACTTAGTTCCAGGAGGTCGTAAAACGTGAAAAACTTACCCAAAAAACAGGTTCTGGCCAGCTTGCTGGCCATGGCTGCTCTGCCCATTCTGGGCTTTGTCTGCAAGGCCAATGCGCAAGAATCGGCGATGACTCAGTTAAAGGCCGAGGCTTCGGTCATTGGCGGCGGACAAATCAAGCCGCTACAGGTTCCCCCACAGCCAAATGAAGAAGCGGTGCAGATCGCGGGCGAAGCTGAAATCATGGCGTTGCTGAGCGCTCCGAGAGAGCGAAAAATGTCGGTATCTTTCAACTATGAAGGCCGCAGTGTCACCGTGCCGATACTACGATGGGAAACCGGAACCATCACCACCAAAAACAGCCAGGGGCAAACCGTGGAGCAAAAATTCGAATATCCCTTGGTCGACACCTCGAGCTACATGCTTCCGGTGGGAGACGGCCAGTTGTGCTGGCAGGTCTGCCACAGGGCGTGCGACGGCTCGGGAGCCTGCTTCCTCGAATGCACCTACCACTGCGTGCGGCAAGGAGGCGACGGCGATCCTCGTCCGCCGCATTCTTAATTAGGATGGCAGGGAATTGGGTTGCGCGCTTCTGGCATGAGAGTGCGGGAGCGCGCAACCCGAGCGGTTGACGCAGAGAAAATTCAAGGTTATATTTCTGAACAACAGGCACAAATGCATGGGCGCTAGAAAAAGATGCACTTCGATCTCGCGCGAGTGGTT
>DAIDLB010000006.1 GCA_027449725.1 Chlamydiota bacterium | reverse complement strand
GCCCTTGCGGAATCGTCTACCCATTCATTATCACATGCACTGCTAAAATTGGTCACATCTTACTGATAGTCAAAATGAAATTTGACAATTAGACAGCATTCGCTATTTGGAAGTCAAGAAATTTTTGATGAAAAAGCCCTGTATCTTTGCAGGTTTTAAGTGGAAAAACGGGAGTTTGATAAAATGAATGGAGTAGGACAGACCGCATCGGCGGTAGCGAGCGGCACTATGAATGCAGTAGGATCTGCCGCACCGGCGATAACTGGCGGCATTATTGGTTTTGGATTGGGTGGTCCTCCGGGAGCAATCGCAGGATTTGCTCTGGGAGTGGGTTTGGCAGAGCGCGTATTTCCCCGACTTGAAAATCGGGCAGCGAGAACAGCAGATAGCGCAGAACAGGAGCTGATGGACGGAATTAAAAAAACGTTCGATGCCGCTGTTGGCGTAATCTCCCATTATGGGAATTTATGGGGACCGATTTATCTAGGATATATGGGATCGGGTGGATTCGAAGACGTCGCTCATAGAACTTATGATTGGTACGAACAGCACTGCGAATTGGGAAATGAGACCTTTGGAAATCAGGTTCATTGCAATGCAAACCTTATTTTGGGGGTCACGGCTTACGTGATGGCTGGAGCGGCAGTTGTTAAAACAGCAATGCTTTTAAATAATGTTCTTACGGGGAAAGCATCTTCATTTCAGGGAGGAAAATAATGAGCATTCACTCTGCGTCCAGTCAAATAAACAGCTTGGTTCAGTATGCTTTAAATAGCGAGTTTTTTGCGAATGCAAAAATTTCCAGTATTATCACTCTCAAAACAATGGTTCGTATACTTCCGCCTGTTATATTGACAACGTATGCATTTGCGTCTTTTAGATCTCTTCAAAAGGCTGAGGACGATTCGCTTCTAAATACCGTGATCTCCGGAGTCTGGGCTGGTGTTGGAGTGGGCGCATTTGGCGGTAGCATATTGATTGCGAATCATTGCTTGAACTTGGCTAACGAAGAAGAAGCCAGATTGATGGCGGAATGGAGAACGCAACGGGCAGCTCCTTCTCGTCAAGAATGACGAGATCGATTATATCGCAATGTGAGAGGGCGTCTACCTAGACGCCCCCTCAGTCAAGTCTGGAGTTTTTCGATGATCCTTGCCGGCGATATCGGAGGCACGCATACCCGTCTTGCCCTGTTTGAGGGAAACAAAGCTGATGCGCAAGAGATTTTTTCGAGCCGCGAATACACCGAACTTCTTCCAATCGTGCAAAAGTTTTTGAAGGCCCATCCGGTCAGGCTCAAGGCCGCCTGCTTCGGCATCGCAGGCCCTGTACGGAATGGAAAATGCCAAGCGACGAACCTCCCCTGGATCGTCGATAGCGGAGAGTTGGCCCGTTCCTTGCAGCTCGATCCGGTTCATCTGATCAACGACCTGGAGGCCAACGGTTGGGGCATCCGCGTCTTACAGCCTGAAGATCTTTATCTTCTGCATGAGGGAGATCTCTCTCAGAAGGGAAATTGCGCCTTGATCGCCGCCGGGACCGGTCTTGGCGAAGCGGGGCTTTACTGGGATGGAAAAGAGCACCGCCCCTTCGCCTGCGAAGGAGGCCATGTCGATTTTGCGCCGAGGAATGCGCTGGAGATCGAGCTTCTCGTCTATTTGAACGAAATCTACTCGAGCCATGTCTCGTATGAGCGGATTGTCTCCGGTCCGGGACTGAAAAACCTGTATGAATTTCTCATCCACACGCGGCGCGAGGTGGAACCTCCCGAGCTGAAACAAGAGAAGAAGACCCGCGACCTCGCGCAGTTGGTCTCCGAATGGGGAAGGCAAGGACGCGATCCGGGTTGCGCTCGCGCGCTCGACTGGTTTTTATCGCTCTATGGCGCCGAAGCCGGCAACCTCGCTCTCAAATTTCTCGCCCGAGGCGGCGTGTATGTCGGCGGCGGCATCGCGCCTCATGTTTTGGACAAGATGAAAGAGGGGGCGTTCATGGAGGCGTTTTTCAACAAGGGGCGGTTTCGCGCTCTTTTAGAGACCATCCCCGTCCGGATCATTCTCAATGATCTGACGGCTCTTCTCGGCGCTGCGGAATATGCGCGGCATCAGCTGCGCGATGGAGCAAACAGGCCTTGACCTCTTCCGCCGCAGCAACGCTTGTCTGGTAGCGGAGCTTGGGGTTCGGATCTTGAGCGATTTCAAAGAGGATCCGGGCGATCTCTTCTCCCGATTGGCTGGGCCACATTTCAGTATACGAAGAGCGCTCTCGGATAGAGCATGCAATCTCCTCGAGCACGGTTTCGTAGGGGTGCTTCTCGAGGTCTTTTGTTCCGAGGAAAATCGAAAATTCCGTCGTCAAGAGGCCGGGCTCGACGATCGAGACCGCAATGTTGTAGGGCGCCACTTCGACGGCAAGCGATTCGGAGAGAGATTCGAGAGCAGCCTTGCTTGCCGCGTAGAGGCTGCCGAAGGGAGGCGTGACGATGGCGTTCGTCGAGCTGATGTTGAGGATGCGCCCGGCTTTTTGTTCTCGCATGGCGGGCAACACGGCCTGGATCATCCGGATTGGAGCAAAGAAATTGATCTCCATTTGCTCTTGCATCTCTTCTCTTTTCAGAAACTCGACAGGACCTACAAGCGCATACCCCGCGTTATTGATGAGAAGATCGATCCGGCCCTCTCGCTGCAAGATCTCGGCCACAGCCGACTGGATCGATGCTTCAGAGAGCAGGTCGACAGGAAGGAAATGGACCCGGCTTTGCGTGGCGGGTGGCAGAGTGGTCGGACGGATCGTCCCATAGACATGGTAGCCTTGCTCGGCAAAATGCTCCGCGGCAGCCAGGCCAACTCCCCTCGATGCGCCCGTAACGAGCGCTACGGGGTTAGCCAAGAGGGGAAATGCGAAGAGCAGCAGCAGCCTGATCAAAAGTCAAACCGGATGGTGCCTGTCGCTCCCTGGACATAGA
Organism: Chlamydiota bacterium; assembly: GCA_027449725.1. GTDB lineage: Bacteria > Chlamydiota > Chlamydiia > Chlamydiales > SM23-39 > JAKBAE01. Next base: position 3,126 of record DAIDLB010000006.1, on the reverse strand, counting down.
GATCGCCGTTCGGCGCAAAGCTTTTTCCCACAGCCACGTTGTCGACAAACATCCGGAACATGTTTTGGCTCCAGAAGACCTGGAAGCCGTAGAGAGCTGAAATGTCGATATGGTAGTTGTGGTTCGAGAAATACATCCCCCATCCAAGGCCCATTTCAAGATCGAGGTGCGGGCGGAGGTAAAAGAGGTTCTTTTGCCTGAAATTGACCGCAAGAGGCCCGGAAGGATTTGTGCTGTCTTCTTCTTTGATGCGAAGGTTATAGCGGGTAAAGACGAGGTCGGCTTCGGTATTTCCGATGAGGCGGAAGCCGAGGCCCAGAAGGTAGTTCATGTCCAAGCCGACTTCAGGGCCGAGGGCCCACGAATCGTTGGTGCAGCGGATCTGGTAGCGGGGACTCGCCGCCGGCGTATAGGAGACGATATATTTTTGGTCGATCCAGGCTGCCCTGAGTCCAAAGAAGGGGCGGTAGGTGAGCTGGGTGCCGACGTAGCAGCTTCTCCCCAGGTTGATGTCGAGGAGATCGAAACGGACGCGCCAGCGGCTCTTGCCGGAGAGGATGTCAGCCGCTACGTTATCCGGATGCCCCCAGAAGGGAAGGATGCCGCCGTATGAGGGACCGTTCGAAGCGGCACTATGGCGGCCACCGAGCCACGTGTATTTGACCATCCCGTCCCAGTTGTCCGAATCGGTGAAGATCGCCAGGGCGACTTTATATCCCGACTTATATTTGAACGTCATGTTGACGACGTTTCCGTTGATGGGAAGCTGATTGAGCGGGCTGGCATTTGAGATGCCGAGCTCGAGGTTTTCCTGGGAGGGCTGCCAGTAGATGTAGCTGCCGGAAACATAGAGGTCCCAGCTCCCCCGCACATCGATCCGGGCCGGCGCGTTGTAGGCCGCGGCCATTTGGCTCTGCCGGAGTTCATACCCTTGCTCAAAACTGTTGATGGGGCGGCATCCCTTGACATTGGCAAACAGGGAAGAGGCGCTGAGTAAAAGCGCGCTTAGGCAAACGGTCGGTGTGAGTCGCATCGGATCCTCAAAGAAAATGATTTCGCACCATCTTAGATGATCGAGCCGTAATCAATCAATGGGAACAAAACCGCCGGATCGTAAACGCAGATCCGCGCTCCTTCCGAGTCTCTTCGAGGCGATCGAGAAGAGGGCGCTGAATGACGCCAAAAGGAGATTTGCTTTCAATTGAATGGTCCCTATCGAGAACAAACCAGACATGCCCCGGCCAGACAACCATGTCCATCGGAAGAAGGTCTGTGGAATCAATCGGAAGCGGCTCGCCGAAATGGACGAGCTCCGAGGTGTTCCGGGGAGTCGTTCCGTTTGAGACTTCGTAGAGGAGGCCCGAGCAATCGACCCCGGAGAGCGTCCAGAGGGCAAGCGTGGCCTCGTCGAGGGGCTTTTGCGGCGGGTAGTAGTGGAGCATGCGGCTTATCCCTAAGCTCCAGTTGCCTCCCCAGACATAGCGCGTGCCGAGCAGCTGCTTCATCTTCGAGGCCAGCTCCTCTCTCTTCCAATTGAAAGGGGCGATCGGAAGCGCGTTTGTCGCCGGCTTGGTAAAGCGGCTGTCGAGAAAGAGGTCCCGGGATTTGTAGCCGGGCGAGCTGATCCGGTAGATCGCGTGGTGGTGGCGCGGGTATATTTCTTCGACGGCGAAGGTTTGGCCGGTCAGGGCGACGAATTCGAAGTGTTTTGGGTGAATGGCGGAGCTGAAGGCCAGATGGAATTCCTGGATGTTCAGCACAGGGGCGGGCTCGACGATCTCAATGGTGCTTTTCATATCTACTTTTTTCCAGAGCCGGGGAAACTTTGCAAGTTAATTTGACAGTGGTATTATCCGAAATAAAATTAGGATGTCCATGCGCCCCCTTCTCCTCGCCCTTCTTCTTTTCACGCTCGCTTGCAGCTCTTCCCAGGATCAGAAAAAACTGCTCCGCATCAACATCAAAGACGAGCCGCAATCGCTCGACCCGAGACGAGCGAGAGATCTCAACGCCGTCACGCTCATGCATATGCTTTTTGAGGGGCTCTCCCGCATCGGAAAAGACGGCTCTGCCGAGCTCGCTCTCGCCCGCGAGATGCAGGTGAGCGAAGATGGAAAAACTTATACGTTCCACCTCCGCCCCGCCCTTTGGTCTGACGGCTCTCCCGTCACTTCTTACGACTTTGCAGAGAGTTGGCGCAGGACGCTCGACCCTGCGTTTCCGACCGACCTGGCTTATCAGCTCTATATCATCAAGGGAGGGAGGGAAGCGAAGAGCGGAGATTCGTCTATCGACTCGATCGCCATCCAGACGCCGGATGCAGAGACGCTCATCGTCGAGCTGGAAGAGCCGATCCCCTATTTCCTCGAACTTTTGACGGCTCCCTCCTTTTTTCCCGTTCCTCACGCTCTCGAACTTAAAAAGTCCAACTGGACGGAAAGCCTTGAGAACTATGTTTCCAACGGTCCATTTGTGCTGCGCGTTTGGAACCATTCCAGCAAAATCCAGGTTGCTAGAAACTCCCTCTATTGGGACGCGGCGCACGTCCGGCTGCCGGGGATCGAGATGGTGATGGTGAGTCCGGAGACGGAGCTGCGGATGTACAAAGATAGGCAGCTTGATTGGGCAGGCTCCCCTCTTTCGAACCTCCCTCCCGACTCCGTCGCTCACCTGAAAGAGAGCCGGGATCTGCAGGTCAAACCGCTTCTCGGAACTTATTTTCTCCGGATCAATACCCTTAGCCACCCCTTTCTTTCCCATCCTCTGACGCGCAGAGCTCTTGCCTTTTCGATCGACAGGCAAGCGATCACAGAGCACATCTTGCAGGGAGGACAGTTTCCTGCCACAGCCCTTGTTCCTCCGTCAATGGGGCTCTCCGCAAATGGCTACTTCAATGACGGCGATAGAGAGAAGGCCCAAGACCTTCTCGCCCTCTTCTATGAAAGGGAAGAGATGGCAAGCGAAGATGTTCCCGTCCTTTCCCTTCTCTATGCTGTGGGAGAAAGGGACCACTCGATTGCCAGCGCGCTCAAAGAACAGATTGAAACCGGCCTCAACGTCCGGGTCGAATTGGAAGCGGCCGAGCGGAAGATTTTTTACGAGCGCGTCTCCAAAAAACAGTACCAG
>DAIDLB010000005.1 GCA_027449725.1 Chlamydiota bacterium | reverse complement strand
GGGTGTCTGGTTCCTCACCCAAACCGCAGCCTACGCCATCGCCGGCTTCCTCGGCACCCTCGCCGCCGTCCCACCAGACACCCCGGCCGCTCTTTCCGCCCCCATCTACGCTCACGCCTTCATTCTCTACGGCCTCATCTCCATGGCCCTCGCCCTTGTCAGCCTCGCTCTTGTCCCCAAGCTCAAAAAGCTCATCCACGCTTAAGGGCTCCGCCCTTAACAACCCGCCAAAGGACTGCGTCCTTTGGAATCCTATTTGCTTTTATGTCACGCACTGCGTGACATAAAAACAATGGGTTTCAAAAGGGCTTGCCCTTTTGCGGGATCTTAAGGGCGGAGCCCTTAAAACAGTGAGGGGAGCGAGGGGAGGGGAACGATAGGCTGGATCAGCTTCTGGATGTCGAGGTTGCGCAGCAGGTTTTTCATCACTTCGTTGAAGATGGCTTTTTCGATGGCGTCGACGGGGAAGCCGGTGGCATCGGAGATGTTGGAAAATTCCATGCGGGCGAGGGTGGGGTATTGCTTGATGGAGCCGTTGGGGAGGACGAGTTGGACGGCGAGGTTGTTGAGGACGAGCGAGCGGATGAGCCAGTGGCGGCTGCCGGCTGATTTGGGGGTGCTGCCGAGGATTTTATCCCAGTTCGTCCGGCCCGATTTGGAGGTCTCGATGGTGATGAGGAGGTCTGTCATTTCGATCCGGTCGATGGTGAGGGGGTCGGTGCGAAGCTCTGAGAGGGTCGTGTCAATTTCTATTGATTGAGCTTCGAAGGCAGACGGGCTTTTATATCCGCGAGGGTTTCGGACGATCAGTTCGGTGAGCGTGGCTCCCTGGCGCGAGAGATCGAGGTTGGCGAGGGAAACCTGTACGCCCAGGTGCTTTTCGAGGATCTGGGTTGCGATCCCCGTTTTCTTCACCCAGCAGATCCAGCCAAAGAGGGTCAGGCAGAGGACGAGGAGAAGGGTGATCAAGAGAGTCTGTTTCACAGCTTTGTCCTATCATGGGATAGGGTTTTTTGACAAATACCAGGTTCTCTTTAACAACAACAAAAGATTGGCTGTCCGGCCCATCTGTAAGCGCCTGCTAAATCTTAAGGCGGAGTCTTCAGAGCACTCCCTTATTGCGCAAAGCTTTGCACGCAAGCGCAATCGCCGCTCGAGTGGCAGGAGTCCCCGAGATTGGGTTTAGCATCGCAAAATCGTGAATGGTTCCCAAGAAACGGACCGCCGTCGTTCTTACATTGGCTTCCATCAGCTTGCGAGCATACATCTCTCCTTCATCGCGAAGAACATCATTTTCTGCGGTCATCACTAAAGCGGGAGGCAACCCCTTGAGCAGTTCTAGAGGAGCGTGAAGAGGCGACATCAGGGGGGTTTTCCGCGCCGCCTTGTCGGGCTGGTAGGCGCTCCAAAACCACTCCATCGCGGGTTTGGTGAGCCAAGGGCCATTCGCAAATTGCTGGTAGGAGGGCGTATCGAAATCCGAATCTGTGACAGGATAAAAAAGCACTTGGCAATCGATTTTGGGGCCCTGCCGCTCTTTGGCAAGAAGCGTCATCGCGATCGCCATATTGCCGCCCACGCTGTCTCCTGCGATGGAAATGCGGGACGTATCTAAATTCCATGCATGGCCATGAACGCTTACGAATTTGGTGGCAGCGAAAGCCTCCTCGATTGCAATTGGATATTTCGCTTCGGGCGAACGGGTATAGTTGACGAATACGACGGCGGAATTGGAGCCCACGGCAAGCTCTCGAATCAGCCGATCGAAAACAGAGGAACTACCCAAAATCCAGCCGCCGCCATGGTAGTACATAACAATCGGCAGCATTCCTGTGCTATTTTCAGGCCGGACGATTCTAAGCGTTACTTTGCCGTTTGGTCCCGCTTGAATTGATTTTTCTTCGATTGTGGCGAGCAAAAGCGTTTCAGGTTGTGATTGCACTTTTTCCAGTACATCTCTCGCTTCTTGAGGAGTGAGTTTGTAAATCGGCTCTCCCCCTTTTGCCGCTAATGCATCGATAAATGTCTGCGTATGCCCTTCAAGAACGACTTTATTCATCCATTTCTCTTCGTTTTCCATATCGGAACGAAGCAGACTATATACCTGACACCTTTGAAATTCCTATGCTTTTTCTTCTGTCAAAGAAAAAACAGCAAGCATAGACTGTCCCTCTTTCATTAGGGGGCAGTGTGTTTCGCTATCTTCTCTTCCTGTTTTTGGTTTTTTCTTTGCATGCCTACGAAGATTTTTATGATGATGACACGCTGAGTTATACCTCCAAGTCATATCCGGTAAGTTACATGGGGATGACTATCCAGTGTCATTGGGGGTGCGATTGTTTTTGGGAAAATCCGGCTCTTCAACGGGCGGACAGGCTTCTGAACAAAACTCTGAAAGATGTGTTTGCCGGTTCTTTTCTTCTCATTACCGATGGGCGTTCGCGCAATGGTATTTTTTTCCCCTGGAAACGCGATTCGGAGCCCGACTTCAAAGTCTATGACTGGGAGAGTACGCGCGGGTTGTATTTGCGGAAAGAGCCCCGAAAAACTTATTCGAGTGAGAGTTATCCGGAGTTCCTCAAATTGGCCTCCGCTTTGCGAAGAGACGTCCGATTTTATTTCCGCGATGTGATTCAACAACGGATCGATCTCTATCGCGCCGGAATCCTTACCCTCAAACAGGAGCAACAGGAGAAGCGCGGTTGGTATGTGGATTATTGCATAGACGGCGAGCTCGAATACGGGGAGCCGGGAAATCCTTGGATGGGGCCGGAGATCCCCGAGTTTATTCGCAGACTTCGCCAAGACATCAGGGAGCTGGAAAATATGCTTTTATCGAACATCTATGAAGATAAAAGCGAGCGAATAGAAAGAACCATTGCCCAAATGGATGCGATCTATCGAGATATTTTTTCCTGGTGCCTGGCAAACCATCAAGAAGAAGGGATGGTCTTTAATGGCGCCCTTGAGAATTTTCTTCTCGGCGAATTCGATGCTGCAATTGAGCAAATACGCTTTCTCATTGACCGCGCCGAGGAAGAGCAGGTACAAGAAGAACTTCTCGCCAAGCTGCATCTTCTCAAAGGGCAGATTCAATCGGAATTCGGTCTATATGCGGATGCTGTCATTGGGTTGACTCTCGCTATTCAGAAAAACCCCGATCTGAAAGAAGCCTATTTTGAACGGGCGTCCTGCTATTTTGAGTTGGGGGATTTTAATCGGGCGATCGAAGACTTCCTGGCCTCAGAGATGCGCTCGCGTCCGATTGAGAGCTATTCGCAATTGGGCTTGGGGATTTCCGCCGGTATTGCACGGGGAGCTGGAGAATCGACGCTGGAGTTTATCCCTTCCATAGTCGGTGCTGTTAGAGGGCTTGGGAATGGATTATGGGCGCTTGTGCAAAATCCGGCCCAAATTTCACAGGATTTCCTGGATGCGGCAGTCCAATGCATCGGATTTATCAAGGCTCATTCCACCTCTGCCATTCTTCAAGAAATGGTGCCGGAACTGAAAGAATTGGTGCAGAACTATGACCAGCTGGATGATTTTGAAGCCGGGAATCTGATTGGGCATGTAATCGGCAAGTTTGGGATGGACATCTTCCTGTCTAAAGAGAGCGTTGTCCTCATTAAAGCTGCCCGAGATCTTAAAGCGGCAGATCGGTTGATGACCCTCGAGGCTCTTGCCTCACCATCGAAGACTCGAGAAGTGATCTCGGTCGCCGAGAAGCATCGGCTGTTCAGAGAAGACTCTCTTCGTAAAGGTTCGCTGAAAATACACGAAGGGAAACAGGGAAAGCATATCGTAGGCCACCCGAATTATGAGGATATCGTTAAGAGAAAGCTACTGCCTAAGCCAAGCATTTTTGAACATCCTGATCCTAATCGATTGTTGAGAGATTTTGCAGGAACAGGCATCAAAATGAATGGCGATATTCCGTTTACTTCCGGCTACGTGGAGGTCGTTGATTTCAAGGAGTTTGTTGGGTATGTTGTAGTCCCAAATACAAAAGAAAAAATAGCGACTACGATGGGGAAGATTCATTATGCAAAAGATGGGGCACATATTGTGCCGTACACACCCAAAGGTAAATGATTATGGAATCACCATTATATAATCTGCTTTTGAGTATGCAGT
>DAIDLB010000004.1 GCA_027449725.1 Chlamydiota bacterium | reverse complement strand
TTTGCGTTCGTGGACATGGGCACAAGAATTATGTGCAGTTTGGGAACTGGAGTAATTGGAATTTTAACCCCTGTCTGCGCAGTTCTCAGCTCGCGGCAGCCCCATTTTCCTCCTTGTCCAAGCATGCTTTTATTCTTTTGGATTGCTGCAATGTTGGGCAGGCTTTCGCATCTGCCTTAGCTAAAAAGGCCGAACGGACGGTCTTGGCGACCAAAGTCTCTTTCGATCCGGTCGAGGCTGTGTTCCGCCAGGCCGAGACGCCCGAGCTTTTGATCTACGGAGAAGGGAGGGTGCCTTTGACATACACCTTTTTGCCTGATGGCAGTGAGCGGCTTCTTGAGGAGGACGAAGTTCTTCTCCGCCCTCTTTTTCAAGAAAAACTGGAGTATGTTAAACAGGTTGCCGAGGAAGGCGATCTTCATGCGCAAGCAACCCTTGCCAGGATGCATCGGCTGGGGCAATGGGTCGAAAGATCTGACAAGGAAGCGCTCCATTGGTATCGGCTCGCTGCTGCTCAAAAAGACTCGCAGGCTCAGTACATGATAGGCACATTCTATCGCGATGGATTGGGCGGGTTGGATTGTTCCGATGAAGAGGCACTTCATTGGTTCCGCCTGGCCGCGGATCAGGGGCATCCGCACGCTATGTATCAAGTCGCACGCTATTATGACGAAGGGCTTGGCGGATTGGCCCATTCCGATGTAGAAGCGCTCCTTTGGTATCGGCGCGCTGCTGACGAAGGGGAATCCCGGGCCCTATTCGCTCTGGGAGGATCTTATTTTCAAGGCCGTTTTGGCCTGGAAGAGTCGGAGAAAGAAGCCTTTCACTGGTTTCGACGAGCTGCAAAGCAAGGGCTGGCTCAAGCAGAATTCAGCCTGGGCTTGTTCTATAAGCACGGATTCGGCGGTGTGGAAAAATCGCCGGAAAAGGCGCTGAAATGGTTTCGCCGCGCTGCCGATCAGCACTATGTTCAAGCGCAATATAAAGTCGGTCTTGCTTACGAGCGGGGAGCCGGCGCCGAAAAATCGGATGAAGAGGCGATTCGTTGGTATCGCAGGGCGGCCGATCAGGGGCATGCCGTCTCGCAAAGAAAAATCGGGATTTTTTATCACCGGGGCAGGGGTGGTTTGCCACAATCTTATGCCGATGCGCGCCATTGGTACGTCTTGGCCGCAGACCAGGGGGAGAGCTGTGCACAATACAATCTTGGCTTTTTGCATGAGCATGGCCTGGGAGGATTGGAGCCGTCCGATGAGGAAGCTCTCCGTTTATACCGTCTTTCTGCCGACCAGGGATTTCCTTATGCGCAATTTAAAGTGTCCGAGTTTTATCGAGAGGGGCGGGGAGGCCTAGCCGTTTCGGCGGAAGGGGCGAAGATCTGGATGGAGAAGATCCCTGAGGATGAGAGAGAAGAAACCCGCCAAGAGATCGAAACTCTTACAAAAGAAATCCGGGATTCTAAAGGGCTTGCCCTTTAGTGGGGTTGTTAAGGGGCGAAGCCTCTTAAAAAAAAGAGGCCGGAGGGCTCTCGATTGCGAGAAGACCTGACTGGATCTTAGTAATCCATGTCAGCGCCGGTGTGAGCGGGCGCGGAAGGTTTTTCCTGCTCTTCTTCCGTGATGATCGCTTCGGTCGTCAGGAGGAGTCCTGCGATCGAGGCTGCGAACTGCAGCGCGCAGCGGACGACCTTTGTCGGGTCGACGATGCCGCTCACGATCATGTCGACGAACGCGTCTTCGCGGGCGTCGTAGCCTTCATTGATCTTCATGGAGGCGACTTATCGATCTCATCCATGGTAGCGCGATTCTCGTTTGAAATGACAAATATTATACCATTCCAAAAAAATAAATTCATAAATTAGCCCAGGATCTGGAACATAGATTTTTCACATTGCTGGGAATATCGACCCACCTGTTCCAGGC
>DAIDLB010000003.1 GCA_027449725.1 Chlamydiota bacterium | reverse complement strand
GGCTAACAGACTGAATGCCGTAAAGAATTGCTTAATCATCCGAGTGCTCGTTTAATCTGCAGTTATTTCTCTGCGAAAACATTTAGGTTCAAGACTTCGAATACAATCGACCCATCCTCCGTCGGCCCTGCGAGGGCAATGATCCGATCGACGACCTCGCCGAGAAATTCCTCTTTCAGCTCTTCCGGCAGATGGCGGATAAAATTCAACAGCGGCCGGACAAACGAGATGAGGGCGTTCCGGTCCGGGTAGATCGTTTGGGCCCGCTCCGCCGTCAATTCAACGCGGGAAAAACCGGCGCTCTGCAACAGGATAGCGTATTCTTCCGGCGTATAATAGACTCGCTGCGGAGTGTAATCGGAAAAATAGGAAGCCCATTTTTCCGAATAGATCAGGTTTTCAGAGAGCCTCGAGAGGTTCATAGGCGCCTTTCCGTGGGTGAGGATGTAGGCCCTTCCGCCTGGCGTCAGCGCTTTGTAAATGGATGCGAGAGCCGCTTCCTGATCTAAAACCCAGTGGAGGGTGGAAAAAGAGACAGCGACATCGAATTCTTCTTCAAAGGGAAGAGCGCTTGCATCGCCCTGGCAAAAGGCAAGGTTGCTCCGAGCGTAGCGGCTGGAGGCGAATTGGACCATCGACTCGGAAATATCGACCCCCGTCACCTGCCCGTCTGAAAACGCTTCAGCGATCCAGGCGGTAGTCTTGCCGTCGCCGCAGCCGACATCGAGAACCCTCTCCCGGCCTGTCCAGGGAATCGCCTCAAGGACAGCCTTTGCCCAAGTGGCCTGCGGAGCCGAATTAATGTGATAGCCGCTGGCGTCTTCAACCCCTTTCGCAAAGAGGGCTGAGGCGGCGAACAGAAGAAAAAAGACGATTTGTTTCATAGAGACCTCAAAAAGAGAGGACATGATACAGGAACGGCGAATATTTCCAAAATTTGCTATAAGGAGGACGATGGCCATCCGAATCCCGTTTATTCTCCTCCTGCTGCTGCCCTTCAGCGCATTCGCGTATGAAGAAAAAGGCCCCTCGCTCCAGTCGATCTACACCAGCCTCGACCCCTCTTCGGTAGCGCAGCATTTTGCATTCTATGAACTGTATCCGGAAACGCCCCTCGGCAAACTGGCGCTCCGCCATGCCTGGGATCTTTTGCAAGGCGGCCAAACGGAAGGGATGGTCCTCCCCTCGATCGACATCCAGCCGATCATCTCGTTCGTCAACCGTCTGCCCACCTCAAGCGAAGCGCCTCTTTTGCAAGAGAGCGAGCTCGAGACAATCTCCAATCTGGCGCGCCACCTGCACAACAGAAAGCTCAAAGGCTTCGGCGTCTGGGATCCAAAGGCGATTGAAACGCTGAATACAAATGAGATCGATTTGGCAAGGGGGCTTTTTCTTGCGGAGATGGAAGCCGATACGCCGGAAGCGAGGAAAAAGATCCTCAGCTATGAGGCGAATATGGACCTCATGGCGCTGCAAATCCTCGCCCGCCTGCCCGAAAATGCCACGGCGCAGGAAAAAATTCGGGCGATCAGCGACTTTGTCTTCACCGAGATGCGCTTTCGCTTTCCGCCTCACTCGCTCTATGCGAAAGACATCGACGTCTACACCCTCCTCCCCTCCGTGCTCGACTCCCGCCGCGGCGTCTGCCTTGGCGTCTCCATCCTCTACCTCTGCCTCGCCCAGCGCCTTGACCTTGCCTTAGAGGCCGTGACGCCGCCCGGCCACATTTATGTGCGTTACGTCGATCCCAATACAAAAGAGATCCTCAACATTGAGACCACCGCCCGCGGGATCGACATCCCAAGCGAGGCCTACCTCGGCATTGAAACTCCCTCCCTCCAAACCCGCTCGATCAAGGATGTGATCGCGCTCGCCTTTCAAAACCAGGCGTCGGTAAGTTGGCACCGCTCCGATTCGGCAATGACGATCGCCCTCTACGAAAAAGCGCTTCGTTACCTCCCAAGCGACTACCTGATCGAGATGTTCCTTGGCTTCCACTACCTTTTCGTCGGGCGAATCGATGAGGGAAAAGCACTACTCAAAAAGATCGGGACATCCCGTCCGTCTCACTTCCTTTGCAGCGATACCGTCTCGGAAGACTACCTCGCGGGCAAAACGGATGTCGAAGGTATCCAGGCCGTCTTCCAAATGGTCGACGAAACGAGAGACTCCATCCTGGAAAAGCAGAAAGCGCTCGAGGCGGTCGTAAGCAAATTCCCCCAATTCAGACAGGGAATTCTCCACTTAGCCATCACCTATCTCCAGCTCGGTCGCGAAAAAGAGGCTCTCCCCATCCTTGAGCGCTACATCAAACTCCACCCGAAAGACCCGACGGTCAACTACTACCTCTCCGCCATCCACTTTCAACGCTTCAATTTCGCCATGGCTTGGCGCTACCTCCACGCTGCGGAAAACATCCTCGCCGCCCACAACCATGCCCCCAAAGCGCTCAAAGAGCTTAGAGGGGCATTGCTCCGCGCCTGCCCGGAGCCTCTGTAGTCTTTAAGAGAAATCCACTCAAGTCCTTTTCGTTCAACAGAATACACTCGAACCAACCAACAAGTCATAGTTATACAAAAAATGAAATTTTTAAAAACCAATTGCTATATAAACAAAGATTTGTTATAATCCTAACTAAAAATAAACAAACGATGTAACAATATGAACATTTGCAATCCCATAATATCACAAGAACCTTCAAGCCAAGGAATGGCTCAAGCAGAACAACGCGTTATGCTCCCCTCGGATTTCTTTTCGAGCAAAGTTCAACCGGGAATACCCCTTAGCTCCCCGCCCGAGGTTAAAGCCGCAGCAACACCTATTCGACGCTCTTCTCCCCGCGAGATTAGTCTCGCTGAGGGCGATTTGAAAGATCCATGCCCCGAATTATCCAACGCGATTCAGAACTATTTGAAGGGCAAGGCTTACCTGGACTCGATTTCTATCAACGAGTCGAACTATCAAATGGTGTTGAATGCGGTAAAATATGTAGACCTCATGAACGACCGTATCGATCCGCAAGAGCGCAAAAATATGCACTTGCAAAACACCACTTATGAATTACGCACGCTTTGCCTTCAGGCGTCCAACGGTAGAATGCAGAGTTTTGAGGCGTATACGAAATCGATGAACCCAAAATATTTTGAAAATCCATTTTCAGCTGTCTCCAGAGGGTATGCGATATATTCAGATAATTATGTGCCTGAGCGCGTTGCCTTGCATGCCATGGTATTGAGACAGTATACGATCGAAATCCATGCACTCGCGAATCGATACGACCGATCGCAGAAGTCGGTTATTTACGCGCTGAGAGGAAACACGGCCACAGGAAAGACCTGGTCTGCAAAAAACGATGCGATTTGCCGCCAAGGCCTGGATGAAAATGGGGAAATGATTGGATCCTTAGCTACCGATCGGATCAAAGCGCTGCTCCGCAGGGAAGTCAACGGCGTTACCAATCAACAAATCCATATTGAAGGAGCTGAGTTAAATGGACGCATTACGAAAGAATTGAAGCAAAAAGCGGTCGGTTCGACAATGATCGTCGATGAACTCCTCAAATTCTCTTCCGATATCGCATCTTTGATTCAAGATGCCCAGAATTCAGATAAAACTTTGGTTGTCAAAGATCTCGATGGGCCATTGGCTCTATCAGCGCTGCGTGTGCTGACACGCGATGTCAATGTCGAGCCATGCACGCCGATCAATCCAATCGAAAATGGCTTAGTAGCCATCCGCAAAAATCGCAAGGAAGTTATAGACCTGGTTCTTTCCTCCTCAACGGTGAGTCAATACGAACTTCGTGTGATGGATCAAACTGGGAGAGCAGGTTTGGCGGCTTATAAACGAATGGATGGCGATCGGGCTGTTTTAGAAATTGCCGACGAAGAGCTTTTTCAAGCGGCCATGGGAGGAGAAGACTCCGCTCAAGCAGAGATTCAAGACCTGAAAGGCAAGACCGTAAGAGAGCTGGCTGAGCGGTTTCCAGGAAAAGTGAACGAGGAAAAGCTCAAGCCCTACTGGGATCTTCCTATTGATCAGGCTTTAATGGTCCATTCGAAAATCATGCCCCAATGGCCCGAAAAAAGAAATTTTTAAGAAGCGGCAGGTTTTATCAGTTAGGGAACGCAGCAGCACTTGCAGCATTTCTAACTTTTTCTGCCATTTCCGCACATGCCTTTTGCAGCAAAGACAGTTTTGTCCCCGTTAAGACCTTCGATAAATAGTAATATTGATCGCGAGTCAGTTGAGGAAAAACGACACTTTCGAGAAGCGCGTCATCTGCCCCCGCGATGCTGTAATAAAGTTTGTGAGGGGGGATTTCTCTATAGTCACAAGCAACCATAACCATCCTTTCAATTTAGATACGAAGAAATCATACGATTTTAC
>DAIDLB010000002.1 GCA_027449725.1 Chlamydiota bacterium | reverse complement strand
TCTCCGCGGCCGATTTGTCGGAGGCGAAGCAAAATCGATTTTGCAAAGCCGTAGCTCTTTGTCACTGATTTGCCTGCCGGGTTATACCGAAACAACCTGAAGGATCGGTTTTTGACTGCGTCGGCTTTCCCCCAGAATTCTTGTCTGACAAAAAATCTGGGGAGCCTCCTGGTCAAAATTCCGATTCTTCAGGTTGTTTCGGTATAATCTGTTTTTTTATAAAAAAACGATTAAATCAGGGCCAACTTATGAAATTTTCTTGCGGATTGCCTTTTCGAGATAAGGGGCAAGCAAATAGGGATTGAGACGGGCCTGGTTCATCCCGATCTCCTGATAAGTCGAGAGCGCGCTCAAGACGCGGTAAGAAATGGAGAGCGCGGCCTCTCGGCCCAAACGCTCGAAGATCTTTGCTTGCTTGGCGGGGGGCAGATGGTATTCAAAGTGTTTGAACACCATTGTCGGGGCGATAGATCCAAGCCTCAGGCCCGAGAGGAGCTGGAGCTCGAAGGAGAAGTCTGGTGGTGTAGGAGTCGCTTGAGGCGAGGGTGCGGACAGTGAGGGCGGAGTGGGAGGCAGCACTTTTATTTTGGCCGGGGATTCGGGAGCCTGGGCAGGAGCGGGGGTGGGCAGAGGGGGAGCTGCGACGCAGCCAAGGTGGATCAGGAGAGGTTCGATGAAGGCACGGATCCGTCTGGCAAGTCCTTGCATCGCCGTCTCGATGCAGCTGAGCGGCTCGGGGGGCCGGAGGGCCGGCGGCTGGACTTGCATCAAATATCTCCTTTCCGATACAGTTTGCAACTCATTGTATCACAGGCAAGAATATGAAGGAATTGATCTTGGGCTCCCAGTCGCCAAGAAGGAGGGAAATCCTCAACTTTTTCTCAGTTCCCTTTATTCAGGTAAAGCCCGATTTTGACGAAGCCAGAGTTCCCTTTCGGGGTGATCCGGAGGCGTTCGTCTGCGAAGTAGCGAAGCAAAAGGCCCTGTCTTTGCAGGGAGCCTATCTTGATCATCCGATCCTGACCGCAGATACGATCGTCGCGATGGATGGGAGGCTGTTTTTGAAGCCGGAGAGCGCGGAGGAAGCGTTTGGGATGCTGCTGGAACTTTCGGGGAAAAAACATAGCGTCTTCAGCGGCGTTTGTGTAGCGAAAGGCAAGGAACTGCTGGTGGGGGCTGAAGAAGCTAAAGTCGAGTTCCATCCGTTGACTGCGGATGAGATTCGGGCCTATCACAAGAGCTTTCATCCGCTCGACAAGGCCGGAGCGTATGCAATCCAGAGAGGCGGAAGCGTGATTGTAAAAAGAATCGAAGGATGTTATTACAATGTCATGGGCCTTCCGCTGAATAAGACCCGCAGCCTCTTGGCCGCTATCGGAATCAACCTATGGGATTTTCTCAAAGACTGATTTGCCTCCTTCTGCCGGCAGCTCTCTTGGGGCTCAAGTCGCAGGAAAGCGCGCACGCTCTTTTCATGATGCAAAGCCAGAGCATCGAAGAGGCGCTTGTCCGCTACGAGGAGTTTTCGGCCCACCACGGCCACGACTTCGACCTCTTGCAGAGGATGGGACAGATCATTTTCTCGCAAGGAATTCAGAGCGAAGATCCCGACGACTTTGCGATGACCCTTTTTGGCGCGGGACTTTCGGGGTCGACCGGCTCTCTCGATATTTTGGAGAGGGGGCTCTATAGCCAAGATCCACAGATGCAGATGATCGCGCTCCACTTCATCGCGAAGATCGACGACGATCGAGCGACCGACTTGCTGAGTCGCGCCATGGCATCTCCGTTCCTATCGACGCGGATGGAAGCGGCCTATTACATGTCGCAAAAAAAACATCCCCATGCCGTGGGTCAAATCGAGGGGTTAATGGTTCGCCTCCCTCCTTTCTTCCGCCCTTTTTTTCCCTCGCTCTTCGCTCTCATCGGGACGAGCGATGCAACGGCGGCGCTTCGCAGGCTTCTCGACGATTTAGATCCGCAGGTGCGAGTGGAGTCGATTTTAAATATAGCCCATCTGGGGCGCGACGACCTACTGCCGATCTTGCGCAAACGGTTGACACAGCATTTCAGCCCCGAGCTGGAGGCGTGCGCCTTTGCCATGGGCGCCCTGAAAGATAGCCAAAGCCTTCCCAAACTCAAGAGACTTGCCCTCTCGCCGATGGACAACGTGAAGATCGCAGCGATTTTGACGCTTTATGCGCTCGGCGATCGGTCGTTTATACCGGATCTCGAAGCGCTGGCCTTGAAAAACAACCTCTTTGCCATCGCCGCCCTCGGCCGAATCCCGTCGAGCGCAGACACATTGGCTGAACTCGCCAGTTCCTCCAATCTGCAGGTGCGGATCAATGCCGCGATCTCACTTTCGCAGCTTCGCGATCCGCGCTGTCTGGCCACGGCCAAAGAGATCCTCATCCGGGATTCGCGGGATCTCGCTTTTTCCTCGTTCCCCTCGCCCGGCCGCACCATCGGCATCTGGAAGGCGGTCCCATCGGCAGAGCTGAGAAGCAAAGACACAACCTGTGATCTTTCCCTTTCGCTTTCGATGCGAGAACATTTGCTGAGCGAGCTGGCCCATCTCGATCAGGAGAAATTCGTCGAGATCGCCCGCGCCCTATTTCACAGCCGCCAACTCGATCTGATCCCCGCCGCCATCGCATTTTTGGAAAACCTCCGCACCCCGGAAGCCATCGCCCTTCTCAAGGAAGGGTGTGAAAAGATCTCCTCCCCCCTAATCCGAGACTATTGCCACCTCTCGCTCTACCGGCTAAAAGAAGAAGGGCCTCACGAAGACTATGTCAAGCTGTGGGTCCTCCGCCAAAAAGATGCCGACTTAATTCGGCTCAGACCGATCCTCCCCTGGAAGATGCGGCTCGAGTCCGACTTTGTTCTTACAGCTGAGGAAACCTCGCGCCTGCTCATCGATTCTTTTGTCGCTATCGCGACCTCGCGAAACATCGACTTCCTCCTCCGCGCCATCCGAGAAGGCAACCCGCACAATCGCTACGCCCTCTTCGGCCTGCTCATGCGCGCTACAGAATAAAGATATCTTTAAGCATTTTTTAGAAACACAAAGCCTGAGACAATAATTTCAATCAGTTTAAATGAGGATTAATTGATAGAAGGATCATCCCCCAGCTGGACTTCCTATACGACGCACTATCTGAAGACGACCGAAATAGACAATACAGCTCTAAAAGTGATGCTATTCGTCCCGAGGATGCTTGGCGCTGCCGTCGCATTGGCAGCGGACGGCGTGCGGATCGCGGCGTATTATCTTTACCTGCACGGGCGAGTTCTTCTTCAAGGCGAATCTATAAATCCAAGGAGCATAGAAGATCTATGGAAAGATCTGCAGACCAGAACAAACCTCTCTGAAATTCCGTCGATATTTCCCTACAAAAGCCGTTTTCAAGACATCCCTTGCGCCGTCCGAACTGTTCTAAAAACGCAAAATGGCCTGTCCCTTCCCGCAAATCGAATGGGGTTGGAAATTTCTGAGCGCCGGATGATCGCCTCTCAATATCCCTATGGAAACGAACACTTTTGGAAAACCGTCTATGACGAGTCGGCCGCGATTATCGACTTGACAGGGCCGCGCGATCGGATGGCGCCCTACTACCCTCTTGAAGGCGAGAGCCTCGTGGCTAACAGCACCAAAGTGCACTCCATCTCAACACAAAACTCCATCTCCATCTACCAAGTTCAACCCCACGGCCTGGAGTCCAAGAATATCTCCCGCCTCCGCTTCGCCGCCTGGCCCGATCACGGGGTCATCACTGTCGAAGAACTCCTCTCCCTCGTCCATCAAGTCGAACTCCTCGCTCCCAATCCCCTCTGGGTCCATTGTCGCGCCGGCGTTGGGCGGACCGGCACCCTCATCACAGCGCTCATCCTCAAAGAGCAGATCCAAAAGGGGAAAATTACCGCTGGCACTCTTGACAAAGAACTCGTCAACCTGATCCTCCGCCTCCGCTTAGAGCGAAACACCCTCTTTGTGCAAAACCAAGAGCAGTTCCGCCTTCTCCACGCCTTCGCCCTCTCTCTCCTATAATTCGGCGGTGCAATTCTGGTTAGGACACAAAATTTTTCATGCAAATTCCCTGGAATCTTACGCCATGTTAAAAAAAATCTGGATCTTATTTTTTTTCTGCACAATTAATTTTATTCTATTATGTTGATGGTTTGTATCTATGAAATTTTTAGCAAATCTAATTGCACCGCATAACACCGGCACCAACAATTACAACGATCTTTCGTGCTCTTGGCCGAATCCAAACACGCCAAAACCCGACAGCGTACAGGGGAGGAGTAGAATATGAGCGTCAATAATCAGATCAATTCTCCTACGAATTCTATGGGTTGGACATCTTTTACCACTTCAATCACGGCTACGACAACTACACCAACCCTAGGGACAATCGTGGTGAATAACTCTTATTACTTGCAGATGGGAAAAACGTTATATATAAAATACAATTTCTATCAGACTGTACCAGGAACTGCTGGTTCAGGAACTTATCTCTTTAATATTCCTGCGGGGTTTTCAATCAATACAGTGATCGAATCGCCCACGGGAATTTATCCATCGATTGGTTCTGGTACCATAGCTATTCAGAACTTCACTGGCATTTTAGTGCCCTATGTGTACGATGTCACTCACTATGCACTTTTAGCATATGCGAGTACTACAACTAACGTAAGTCCAGTGGGAAGCACTTTTTTTTCACTAGCGTCAAATAATGCATCAATATCTGTCGGCTTACAAATCCTCATTAATTAATCAGCCGTCTCTTCATCGCTGCAACTAAACGAAATAAAGTGATCACATGAAATCAAACAACCAAATCAACTCTCCAACAAGTTCAAATGGATACATTGATTTTACAACTAAC
>DAIDLB010000001.1 GCA_027449725.1 Chlamydiota bacterium | reverse complement strand
AGGATCTCGCCCTTTGTTTTGAAGTGGGTTTTGGCAACTTTGTCTAATATTTCGGGTCCCCTCGCTCTCACCAGCTTGACGCCGGCGGAGACGACGGCGGCAGACGCCCCCTTCGGCAGCGGAGATCCGATCTCAACGCCTAGCGTCTCGAGTCCTTCCAAAAAACCGGCCCGAGCGAGGATGGAGGCGGCGGCGACGACCAGATCTTCTTCTCCGCGCACCCGTTGCTCGAGGTGGATCTCGATCCTCTTTTGTTTGAGAGCGCTTTCCATGACTTTTTGGTCGGCAAACTGGTCGAGGATCGCGTTTTTGCAGCCTGTCTTCTGGCTCAGGTCTCCGAGGGCGGAGGCGTGGGCCCAGGCGAGGAGCCGGTTGAGGTTTTTAAACCGTCCGTAGAGTTCGTTGTACTTGGCCGGAAAGAGGCGGATCACCGTGTAGGGATAGGCGGCGCGGATTTTACGGGCGAGCTTTAGGATCGATTCGTCGGAAAAGCGCTTGCTGTCCCTAACGCCCATTTCCTGAAGTTTTCGGATTCCGTCGCCATCGGCAAAGAGAGAGCAGATAGAGAGGGGGCCGAAAAAATCGCCTTTTCCCGCCTCATCGCAGCCGATTCGCGGGGTCAAGTTGAGATCGGCTTCGGGATGGGAAAACTTGAAGGTGTTCAAGATTTCCGGCTCGAGGTAGAACTCGATGAATTCGCCCATCTCCTTCCCCTGAACGACGAGGCTTCCCGATTCGTAAAAAACGCAGGTGACACCCTTTTTTTTCGCCGAAAAGAGGGTGTGGGGCGGCTTTGTCAGCTCAAAACCCTGGGCTTTGAGGTCTTCTTCGAGCTTGGGGGCGAGGGCCGGCTCGAGCTTGGCTGTGAAAACAGATGGCTTCATGATTTCAGTCATTGTACTGAATTGCCGTCTTTGAGCAAAATAGGAACTTGGAAAACAGTTGGGAGACTATGGGCGAAGACGTAATAAAAATGGGTGAGCACTTCCGCGTAAAACGCGAAGAGATGAACCTCTCCTTGAAAGAGGTGGAGAATGCCACTTCGATCCGGATGATGTATTTGCAGGCGATTGAAGAGGGGCGCGTCGCCCATTTTCTATCGAACGCCTATGCCCTTGGGTTTATCCGTCAATACGCAGGCTTTCTCGGCTTTGACAGCGAAAAGCTGTCAAAAGAATTCCCCGACGCTTTCAGGCTCCCGGCCGAAAAGCAGGATTTCGCCTACGGGATCGGGACGTTGGAAGCGAGGGGCAGCCCGCACGGAGGGGTCCGCTGGGTGCCGAACCTTCTTTGGGGCGGGGCGTTCGTCCTGATCGGGCTCGTCGCGTTCTACTTCGCCAAATTTCTCGGAGTTTTTTGATTCTCGATTTCTTCAAGCGATTGGCTCATATGGCCTTATATTTTTTCAGCCGGCGCTTCGCAGGCCTGTCTGCAAAAATATAAGACCATCTGAACCGATTGCTTGTCGAAATCTCGGTCAAAAAATCCTAAAGTTGAGTCTAAGACTCGTTGCGAAGAATGGGATTCCCTTCTATGATTCGATGTTTGGCTTTTGCCTGGGGGGATTGGCATGCACTTGGATACGTTAGGCGATTATAGCTTGCAGAGGCTGCTCGGTTCAGGAGCCTTTGGGGACGTTTATCTCGCAGAACACCGCTTCATTAAAAAGCCTTACGCGCTCAAGGTTCTGCCCGAAGCTCTTAGCCGCGACGCCGCATTCCTGAGACGTTTTGAAGAAGACGTCCATAGTATTGCCCAGCTCGACCACCCGAGCATTGTCAAAATTCACAATATCACCTGCGCAGAAGGACGCGTTTTTATCGTGACGGATCCGATCGTCGATTCGTTTGGCGAGACGATGCATCTGGAACGCTACCTGTCGCTGAAAGGGCGCTCTTTAGGCGAAGAGGATTATGTCTCACTCCTGCGCCAGGTCGCCTCCGCCCTCGATTACGCACATGAAAAAGGCTTCGCCGGCCGCCCCTTGGTTCATGGCGCGCTGAAACTGACCAATATCCTCGTCAAAGCGGAAGGGGATGGGGTTCGTCTCTTGCTTTCCGACTTTGCGATGACGCGGCTCATCGGCGAAGGCCATTCGCTCGCCCGTCTTTCATGGCAGATCTCGGAGAGCCTCGCCGGTGCGGAAATTACAGAGAGCGCCCAGCGCGCCTGCCGCCAATTTGTCCAGGCGTTCGGTTTTCTCGCACCGGAGCAAAAAAACCTCGAAAAAATCAACGCTGACCCTAAAATCGACACCTATGCTTTCGGAGTGTTAGCCTACTACCTCCTCTCTCGAAAGATGCCTGAGGGGTGCTTGGAGCTTCCATCGAAATCACTTCCCGAGGCCGCCCATAACTGGGACTGCCTGATCCTCCAGTGTCTTCGCTCCCATCCGGCGGAAAGGCCTGCCCGCCTGAGCCCTGCCCTCGAAGAGTGCTTGAAGGCTCCGAAAACTGAGTGCGCCGGCGCATTTTCCCTCTCCGAGATCGAAGAAAAGCTGGAAAACTCGATGCAGATGTCGTTTGAGTTCCAGGAAGCGGCCGTTCAAATGGCCAAAGAAGCGGAGGCGCAGCCCAAGCCCATCTTAAAGCCGGGCGAGATCGCAAGGCCCGAATACGAGCCCGATCCGGGCGCTCACTTCCAGAGGGAACTCCTGGTATCGCACTATGTCCCAAAGAAAGCGGAAATCAAGGAAGTCGAGCCGATCCTAACCGAGATGGCGATCATCCCCGAAGGCGTCTACCTGCGAGGAAGCAATGCGGGCGCTCGCGATGAAATGCCCAGACATCCTGTGACGCTGGCCAGTTTTGCCCTCGACGTCCATCCGGTGACAAACGAGCAATTCGTCCGCTTCCTGGAAGCAATGGGCGGAGAAAAGGACAGCAACAATAACGATATCATCCGCCTTCGCGACGCGCGCATCAAGCGGAGCGGCGGCAAGCTGATCATCGAATCGGGCTATGCGCGCCATCCGGTCGTCGGCGTCACCTGGTATGGAGCGACCGCCTATGCGAAGTGGATTGGCAAGAGGCTCCCGACGGAAGCGGAATGGGAAGCCGCAGCGGCCTCCGGCCGTGAAAACGCGATCTATACGACGGGCCAGGACATCGAGCGGAGCCAGGCGAACTTTTTCAGCTCCGATACAACGCCGGTCATGAGCTACCCGCCGAACAATTTTGGCCTCTACGATATCGCGGGCAACGTCTACGAGTGGTGCCAGGACTGGTACGCCTACAACTACTACGACTCTTCGGTTGTCGAGCCGGAAAATCCCAAAGGGCCGCAGCAAGGCGTCTACCGCGTGCTCCGCGGCGGCTGCTGGAAGAGCCTCAAAGAGGACCTCCGCTGCTCGCACCGCCACCGCAACAACCCGGGCGCCGTCAACGGTACCTACGGCTTCCGCTGCGCCGCCGACACGCAATAGGAATGGAATGAAAAAAACATTTCGGTTCAGCTATCCCCATTCGAAGTTTTGGCTGATCTTCTGGATGATCCTCTTCTTCCCGATCGGGCTTGTCCTATTGAGCAGGCTGGAGCTTGTCTCGACAAACCAGACGACGAAATGGGTCTATGACGGAGCCCGTTTTTGGCTCTATTTTTGGGCGATCTTTCTTTTTCCCGTAGCGATTCTACTTCTCTTTCTCAAGGGCGCACTGGTCGTTTCCGATGGAAATTCTTAACCGTCTTTCCCGACCCAAGGAGTATTTAGTAAGGATAAAACTGCAATCCATGGTTCCGGATATGTTCA